>CAXAWD010000055.1:0-12838 GCA_963972325.1 uncultured Acidimicrobiaceae bacterium | reverse complement strand
GTATCTACACGTTGACCGCGACCGACATCATCGCCGACGTCAACGGGTACGTGCCTGCTGGTGGTTCACCGGTGTCGGTGGTGCCGGGTCGGTTGTTGGATTCGCGTCCGGGTGAGGAGACGGTGGATCACTTGTTCGAAGGTGATGGTCGTCGTGTGGCTGGTTCGGTGACGGAGTTGAAGGTGACCGGTCGTGGTGGTGTTCCGGCGGATGCTGATGCGGTGATGTTGAACGTGGCGGCGGTGTTGCCGGATGATTGGGGTTTCCTGACGGTGTATCCGTGTGGGGTGGAGCGGCCGTTGGCGTCGAACGTGAACTACGGGCCGGGTGATGTGGTGCCGAACGCGGTGCTGGCGAAGGTGGGTGAGGGTGGTCGTGTGTGTATCTACACGTTGACCGCGACCGACATCATCGCCGACGTCAACGGGTACGTGCCCTAGCCGCTCGCCGACGACACGATCGGCCCGGGCGGCTCGGCTGCGTCGGGCGATCGGTCGGTGGGGTCGAACCACATCAGGCCTGCGGCGATCGTGGCGAGCAACGCGGCGACCGTCCACACCGGCCAGTAGTCGCCGGTGCGGTCGACGACCAGGCCGGCGACCGGCGCCGACACCGACATCCCGCCGAGGAACCCCAGCATCACGATGCCCGACACACGGCCCGCCTGGCCGGTCGAGAAGAACATGATGATGGCCAGCATCGCCACGGCGTTCCACGCGGCGATCCCGATCGCGCTCAACGGGGGAGAGAGATACAGCAACCCGCGCGAGGGCACGGTCACCACCGCCAGCAGGACGCAGTAGACCACGCCGACCATCGCCAGGATGCTGAGGAGGCGGGTCGGACGGATTCGGCGCTCGGCCCATCGGCCCACCATCACACGCGCGACCATCCCCATCAGCCCGCCGAGCGCGGTCAACAGCCCGGCGGTGCCGAGCGAGAACCCGAGCGCCTCCTCGGCGAACAGCGGGAAGAACCGTCCGATCGCACCGCCCGCCGTGCCCATCAGCAGGGCGAACAACGCCAGCCGCCACACGAACGGGTCGAGCGGCACCCGTCGGCGTTCGCCGTCGGCGGTCGCCGTTGGCCGCTCGACCACCGGGTCGGGGCCCAGCGTCACCTGCACGACGACGGCGAACAGTGTGAACAGCACCGCGAACGCCACCACCGCGCCTCGCCACCCCCACAGCGACGCCAACGCCGGCAGCGAAGCACCCGACAGGAACACGCCGAGCGTCACCCCCGACTGCTTGACCCCCGTCAACCCGCCGCGACGGCCCGGTGCCACCCTGGTCGCGATCAGGCTGTTCGTCGCAGGGTTGCCCCATCCCTGCGGCAACCCGCCGATCGCCGCCGACAGCACCATCCACCAGAGGTTCGACGCACCGGCCATCACCGCCATACTGAGCGCACTCAGGAACAGCACCGCCACGACCGACCGCCGAGGGCCGATCCGGTCGGTCAAGCGCCCGGTGGACGGTGCCGTGAGCGCACCGACCGCGGTGTTGACCGACCCGATCAGGCCGAGCTGTGCCCGGCTGATGTCGAGATCGTCGATGAGACGCGACGCGAGGATCGCGAGCGCGAAGACCTGGAACGCCGACGCGGTCATCGTGAGCAACAACGTGCCCGGGAAGACCACCCGTGACGCCGCGACCGGCGCGGCGTCAGATGGCGGCAAGAATGTCGTTCAGCGTCTTGCTCGGCCGCATCGCTGCGGCTGCCTTGGCGGGATCGGGCTGGTAGTAGCCGCCCAGATCGACCGGGCTGCCCTGTACCGCGATCAACTCGTCGTTGATCGTGTCGGCGTGGGCGATCAGCTGGGCCGCGACCGGAGCGAAGCGCTCGGCCAACGCCGGGTCGTCGGTCTGCTCGGCGAGCGCCTGCGCCCAGTAGACGGCGAGCCAGGCATGGCTGCCCCGGTTGTCGATCTGGCCGAGCCGGCGTGCCGGCGACTTGTTCTCGTCGAGCACGCGGCCGGTGGCGTCGTCGAGCGTGGCACCGAGCACCTTGGCCTGGGAGTTGCCGGTGACGTCGCTGAAGTGCTCGAGCGAAACGGCCAGTGCCAGGAACTCGCCGAGCGAGTCCCAGCGCAGGTAGTTCTCCTTGACGAACTGCTGCACGTGCTTGGGGGCCGAACCGCCGGCACCGGTCTCGAACAGCCCACCGCCGTTCATCAGCGGCACGATCGAGAGCATCTTGGCGCTCGTGCCGACCTCGAGGATCGGGAACAGGTCGGTGTTGTAGTCGCGCAGCACGTTGCCGGTGACCGAGATCGTCTCGAGACCCTGACGGATCCGCTCGACCGACAGCTTCGTCGCCTCGACCGGCGACATGATCCGGATGTCGAGCCCCTCGGTGTCGTGATCGCCGAGGTAGCGATTGACCTTGTCGGTCAGTTGGCGGTCGTGGGCGCGCTCGGGGTCGAGCCAGAACACGGCCGGCGAACCGGTGGCACGGGCCCGGTTGACGGCCAGCTTGACCCAATCACGGATCGGGAGATCGCGCACGTTGCACATGCGCCACACGTCGCCGGTCTCGACGTCGAACGTCATCACGGCTGCGCCCGCCCGGTCGACCACCCGCACCGTGCCGGCGGCCGGGATCTCGAAGGTCTTGTCGTGGCTGCCGTACTCCTCGGCCTTCTGCGCCATCAGGCCCACGTTGGGCACGGTGCCCATCGTGGCCGGATCGAACGCACCGTGCTCACGGCAGTCGTCGATGACCGCCTGGTACACACCGGCGTAACTGGAGTCGGGGATGACGGCCTTGGTGTCCTGCTGCTCGCCGTGCTTGTTCCACATCTGACCTGACGTGCGGATCATCGCCGGCATCGACGCATCGACGATCACGTCGCTCGGCACGTGCAGGTTGGTGATGCCCCGGTCGGAATCGACCATCGCCACGTCGGGGCGCTCGGCCATCGTGGCCTCGATCGCCGCGTTGATCTCGGCCTGCTGTTCGGCCGGGAGCGTCTCGATCGCGTCGAGCACACCGGCCCAACCGTTGTTGGGCTCGGCGCCGGCGGCTTCGAGCACGTCGCCGAACTGCTCGAACACCGGCGCGAAGAACGCCTCGACCGCGTGCCCGAAGATGATCGGGTCGGAGACCTTCATCATCGTGGCCTTCATGTGCAGTGAGAACAGCACGCCCTGGGCCTTCGCGTCGTCGATCTGCTCGGCGAGGAACCGGTCGAGCGCGGCGACCGACATGAACGTGCCGTCGACGACCTCACCGGCGAGCACCGGCACCGACTCCTTCAGCACCGTGACCGTGCCGTCGGCGGCGACGAGCTCGATCCGGAGGTCGTCGTCTGCCTCCATCGTGACCGACTGCTCGTTGGACTTGAAGTCGTCCTCGCCCATCGTGGCGACGTGCGTCTTGGAGTCGGGGGACCAGGCACCCATCGAATGCGGGTTCTTGCGGGCGTACTCCTTGACGGCCTTGGGTGCCCGGCGATCGGAGTTGCCTTCGCGCAGCACCGGGTTGACGGCTGAACCCTTGACCTTGTCGTACCGGGCCTTGATGTCACGCTCGGCGTCGGTCTGCGGATCGTCGGGGTAGTCGGGCAGCGCGTAGCCGTGCGACTGGAGCTCGGCGATCGCGGCCTCGAGCTGCGGCATCGACGCCGACACGTTGGGCAGCTTGACGATGTTCGCGGCCGGCGACTTGGCGAGCTCGCCGAGCTCCGCGAGATCGTCGGCCTGCTGCTGCTCGTCGGTCAGGAAATCGGGGAACTGCGAGAGGATGCGCCCGGCGAGCGAGATGTCGCGCTGTTCGAGTGCGACCCCGGCGGCGCCGGCGAACGCCTCGACGATGGGGAGCAGCGAGTACGTGGCGAGCGCCGGTGCTTCGTCGGTGTGCGTGTAGATGATCTTCGAGTCGGTCACGCATCGATCGTACCGGTCGGCCATGGCGCCGACCGAATGGACCCGGATGCCTGTTTCGTCCGGGGCCACGATGTGCGCGACGCTCTGGGGGTGAACGAGACCGGCGTCCCACCCACCGGCTGGCAGCTCCTCCGGAACCGCTACCTCAACAAGGGCACGGCCTTCACGGCCGAGGAACGAAACCGCCTCGGCCTCCACGGTCTGCTGCCGCCGGTGGTCGAATCGCTCGACGACCAGCTGGATCGGGTCGATGCCGAGTACCGCACCAAGGGGACCGACCTGGGCCGCCACATCTTCCTCCGGCTCCTCCAGGAGCGGAACTCGGTGCTGTTCTACTCGTACCTCCAACGCCACCTGGCCGAACTGCTGCCGATCGTGTACACGCCGACGGTCGGCCTCGCCTGCCAGGAGTGGTCGCGGATCTACCGGCAGGAGCACGGGCTGTACCTGTCGTGGCCCGACCGCCACCGGATCCCGGAGTTGCTCGACAACGTGTTGCACGACACGGAGATCGACGTGATCGTCGTCACCGACGGCGAACGCATCCTCGGCCTCGGCGACCTCGGCGCCGGTGGTATGGGCATCCCGATCGGAAAACTGGCGCTCTACAGCGCCGTCGGCGGCATCGACCCGGCGCGCTCGCTGGCGGTGCTGCGCGACGTCGGCACCGACAACGAACAACTCCTCTCCGACCCGCTCTACCTCGGGTGGCGTCACGCCCGCGTACGTGGCGGGGCCTACGACGAACTGGTCGATGCGTTCGTCGACGCCGTCACCGACCGCCTGCCCGGCGCGCTGGTGCAGTGGGAGGACTTCGCCCAGCAGAACGCGAGGCGCCTACTCGACCGGCATCGTGACCGCTGCTGCTCGTTCAACGACGACATCCAGGGCACCGCAGCGGTCACCGCGGCCGCGGTCCGGTCGGGGCTGCACCGCAGCGCGACGTCGCCCGCGGACATGATGGCCGTCATCGTCGGTGCCGGGTCGGCCGGCACCGGCGTCGCCGACGAACTCGTACGGTTCCTCGTGGGCACCGGCATGGACGAAACCGAGGCGATCGGACGGTGCTGGCTCGTCGACCGAGACGGCCTGTTGCACGACGAGATGGACGGCCTCCACACGTTCCAGCGTCGATACGCCCGGCCGGTCGCGGAGGTGCCGGGTGACGGCTCGCTCGCCGCCGTCGTCGAGGCGGTCCGCCCGCATGCACTGATCGGGGTGTCGGGCCAACCCGGCCTGTTCACGGAGGAGGTCGTGCGCTCGATGGCGGCAGGTACCGACCGTCCGATCGTGCTGCCGCTCTCGAACCCGACACCCCGGGC
Organism: uncultured Acidimicrobiaceae bacterium; assembly: GCA_963972325.1. GTDB lineage: Bacteria > Actinomycetota > Acidimicrobiia > Acidimicrobiales > Ilumatobacteraceae > Ilumatobacter. The sequence goes on along the minus strand of CAXAWD010000055.1, from coordinate 7,626 downwards.
CGAGGCGATTCCCGCCGACGTGCTCGCCTGGACCGAGGGTCGTGCGATGGTCGGCACCGGCAGCCCGTTCGCTCCGGTGCCCGTCCACGGCCGCGACGTCACGATCTCCCAGGTCAACAACATCTCGATCTTCCCCGGCGTCGGCCTCGGCGTGGTCGCCGCGGGTGCCACGGCGGTCACCGCCACGATGATCACGGCCGCCGCCGGGGCGATCGCCGAGATGGCCGTGGGGTTGCCGGGCGACCAGCTGCTGCCGCCGGTCGAAGATGCCGCCCGGTGTGCCGACGCGGTGGCGCTCGCCGTGGCGCGCACCGCCGTCGCCGAAGGTGTCGCCGGCCCGACGGTGGGCCCCGATGCCGATCTCGCCGCACTCGTCGCCGAGGCGAGGTGGCACCCGTCGTACGACGGCTGACCGCCGACGGTCAGTTCGTGGCAGGAGCCTGCGGCGAGCGAACCGGCTCGGGCTCATCCTGGCTGACGATGATCGTCGCGAGGGCCCCGATGACGACCACGATCCCCACGATCTGCACCGCAGACAGCGCCTCGTCGAGGAACACCCACGCGACCAGCGCCCCGACCACCGGGATCAGCAGCGTCAACACCGACCCGAGCCACAACGGAACGCGCACCAGCGACCAGTTCATGATCGAGTGGCCGAGGACGCCGGCGCCGATCGTCAGACCGAGCAGCAGGAACCAGTCGGTGCCGGCAGGCGGCGACATGTCCTGACCGAACGCCAGTCCGGCGGCCAGGCAGATCAGTGTCGTCCAGCATGCGGTACCGGCCGTGTACTGCTGCGATGTGAGCACACCCTTCGAACGCTTCGAGAAGATGAAGTAGCCGCTCCACGAGAACACGGCGCCCACGGCCAGCAGGTCGCCCTTCGGGCTCCATTGAGGTGTCCCGCTCGACTCGATCACGATGACCACCACCGCGACGATCGCAATCAGTGCGGCGACGACATCGCGCCATCGGACCCGCTCACCGAAGTACCTGGCAGCGACGACGGCGACGATCACCGGCTGGAGTGCGCCGATCGTGGTGGCGTTGACCACGTTGGTCAGCTTGACCGCCGAGAAGAAGAACACCACGTCGAGACCGAGGCTGAGACCTCCGGCCGCCGAGGCTCGGATCACGCGCAGATCGAGTATCGCTCCTCTGAACCGCATCCAGCCGGTGAGCACGACGACGTACAACAGGAACCGCCAGAACCCGACCGCCAGGCTGTCCATGTCGATCGCCTTGATCACGGCGCCCGAGGCGCCCCACGCCGAGACGGCGACGATGACGCCCAGCAGCGCGAGGTTCGTGTCGGTGTGGGCGTCCGGGGAGGTGCTCGAGGGACCGGGCACTCACGCACCGCCGGCGATCTCGAACGCGACGGCGTAGTCGCAGCCGAACTGCTCGCCGATGCTGCGGGCCGGGTTGCGCAGGAACGGATCGGGATCCTCGTGATCGCCGAGCGCCGCCAGGTACAGCTCGTGACACCGCAGCGACGCGATGCCGGCTTCGATGTGGTCGCCGACGTCGACGGCGTGTGTGCTCATGGGCGACGCGTTGAACGCGACGAACCGGACGCCGTCCCAGGGTTCGCCGGCGTCGGTGAACAGCCATCGGTTGCCGGCATCGCGCATCGCGTCGAGCAGCGATCGCCCGACCGCACGATGGTCGGCATGGTTCCACGAGGGGCCACCCCACGAATCGCGATGGTTGATCGAGATGATCACGTCGGGTCGGTGACGACGGATGGCTGCCGCGAGGTCGCGACGCAACTCGATCCCTTCGACGACCAGCCCGTCGGGGTGATCGAGGTATTCGATCGTGTCGACGCCGACCGCCGCACAACTGTTGCGCTGCTCGACCTCGCGCAGCGCCGACACCTCGTCGGGCGGCATCGTGGAGATGCCCGCCTCGCCGCGGGTGGCGAGTACGTAGACGATCTCCTTGCCTTCCGACGTCCACTTCGCGACCGCACTGGCGGCGCCGTACTCCATGTCGTCGGGATGGGCGACGACAGCGAGTCCACGTTGCCAGTCGCCGGGGAACGGCTGCAGATCGCTCACGGGACCACGCCGTCGAGCCAGGCGACGAGGTCGTCGAGCACCTGCGCCTGCTCGGGCTCGTAGAAGATCTCGTGGTACAGCCCGTCGTAGTAGTGCGTGGTCAGATCGGCGTTCGTCGCACCGGCTTCGAGGGCCTTCGAACCGCTGATGTCGGCGAGTCGGTCTTCGGTGCCGTGCATGATCAGCAGCGGCAGACGGAGCGAGCCGTATCGGGCGGGAAAGCTCTCCATCGCGTTGATCAAGGCCGCGCCGATGCCGGCCGACATCTTCCCGGTGAACACCAGCGGGTCGGCGCGATACGCCTCGACGACCGCCGGGTCGCGGCTGATCGCGGTCGCATCGAGACCCTCGGGTCGCACGCCGGGTGCGACCTTGGCGATCAGTTTGAAGATCTTGATCTGCACGGGTGAGAGCGCGTCGCTCACGGCGAGCGCCGGCCCGCTCAGAGCGAGACCGGCGACACCGTCCTGATGGTCGAGCACGTGGCCGACCGCCAGATTGCCGCCCATGCTGTGGCCGAGCACGACCAGCGGCACACCGGGATGCTGCGTCTCGACGTGGCCGCGGAACTGGATCAGGTCGGCCATGAACTCGTCGTACGACTTGACGAAGACACGCTTGCCTTCGCTCTTGCCGTGCCCACGATGATCGAGGGCATGCACGGCGTACCCGGACGACGTCAGGCGGTCGGCGACGTGTGCGTATCGACCGGAGTGCTCGCCCAAGCCGTGGACGAGCATGACCGCCGCCTTCGGGGCGCCGTCGGGCAACCAGCTCTGGTGGTAGATCGTGAGTCCGTCGTACGAGGTGAGGGTGCCTTCGGCATGCTGCGACATGCTGTCAGTCTCGCAGTTCGAACGGGGAACGGTCGCGTCAGAACCCGCGACGCCAGTCGGCGATCGCCGCCGCGATCTCGTCGGGGCTGTCCTCCTGGAGGAAGTGGTTGCCGCGTACCGTCACCTCGGTTTGGTTCGGCCAGGAGCGGCAGAACTCGCGCTGCTCGCCGGTGAGGATCGCGCCCGGATCGGCGTCGACGAACAGCTTCGGCAGTTCGGCGCCCGACAGCCAGTCGGCGTACGACTGCACGATCTCGACCACGTCGGCCGGCTCGCCGTCGATCGGGATCTCGCGCGGCCAGGTGAGGGTGGGCCGGCGACGCTCGCCACCTGCTGCGAACGGTCGGCGGTACTCGGCCATCTCGTCGTCGCTCAGATCGCGCAGGACCGAACCGGGCAAGACCCGTTCGACGAACACGTTCTTCTCGAGCACCATCTCCTCGCCGGCCGGGCTCCGGAAGGCCTGGAAGATCGGCCGGGCGGCGTCGGGCCACTGCTCCCACGTCACCGGCATCACGATCGCCTCCATGTAGGCGATACCGGCCACACGGTCACGGTGCCGGTTGGCCCAGTCGAACCCGAGCGCCGACCCCCAGTCGTGGATCACGAGCGTGATGTCGTCGCCGAGATCGAGCTGGTCGAGCAGCTTGTCGAGATACTCGCGGTGGTCGACGAACCGGTATGCCTCGGGGCCCTCGTCGCCGGTCGGCTCGCTGTCACCCATGCCGATCAGATCGGGGGTCACGCACCGGTACGACCCGTTCAGCGCCCGCACGATGTTGCGCCACAGATACGACGACGTGGGGTTGCCGTGCAGGAACACGATCGTCGGGCCCGAGCCCGAGTCGTGGTACGCCATCTGCTTGCCGTTGACCGTGGCGTGCTGCTTGTCGAGCGGGGTCGCGTCCATGCCGCGACGCTAGATCAGCCGAGCTCGTCGAGGATCAGCGGAAGCAGTTCGTCGAACTCGTCGACGGCGGTGAACTGCGGGAACTCGGACCGCACGTTCGCCGGCGACTTGAACAGGAACCCCCGGTCGGCGGCGCCGAGCATCGACGTGTCGTTGTACGAGTCGCCCGCGGCGATCACGCGGAAGTTGAGGCCGTGGAGTGCCTCGACGGCGTGGCGCTTCTGGTCGTGCTGGCGCAGGCGGTAGTCGACGATCCGATCGTCGTCGATCACGAGTCGGTGACAGAACACGGTCGGCATGCCCAGATGCGGCATCAGCGGCGCCGCGAACTGCTCGAACGTGTCGCTGAGCACGATGACCTGCGTGCGGCTGCGGAGCTCGTCGAGGAACGCCCGGGCACCCGGCAACGGCTCCAACCCACCGATCACGTCGGCGATCAACGGCATCGTCAACCCGTGCTCGGCCAGCACGTCGAGTCGGTACCGCATCAACACGTCGTAGTCGGGCTCGTCGCGCGTGGTGCGGCGGAGTGCGTCGATGCCGGTGCGGTCGGCGACCGCGATCCAGATCTCGGGCACCAGCACGCCCTCCATGTCGAGCGTGACGACGGTCTGACGCTGATCGGTCGGCATCGACACAGTGTGACCGAACGAGCGGTGTCGCCACGAATGGCGAACGAGCGTGTGCGCCGTCAGTCGTCGGTGCGGGTCGCCGTGCCGATCGGTTCGGACGACCGGACGTACCCGAGCAGCGGTGTGGCTCGCACGCGGGCCTGTGCGCCCTGCGGAGCCGCGCTGCGTTCGTTGGCCAGCCAGGCGGTGACGAGCGGGCGGCGCCCGTCGTCGACCGCGAGATAGGTCGAGAACCGGTCGCGCTCGGCGAACGGCTTGACGACGTTGGCGAGCAGCGGCGGCACGACTTCGGCAGGCCGACGGGCCCGCACGATCGCCCCGACGCGTTCGCGGGTGGCGATCGAGTCGATCGCACCGGCGATCATTGCCCACACACCCCACACGACGGGCACCCAACACAGCACGGCGAGCACGTCCGCGATCCGCTCGATCAGGTCGATCTGACCGGGAACCCGGTCGAGGAGTGACTCGAGTGCCTCGCCGTCCGCGACCCGACGGAGGAATCCCTGGACCCAGCGGAAGAGAAAGAACACCACGACGCCGGCGATGCCCACGCGGAGCGGATGCTGGCCGTAGCCGGGACGGAGCGGATAGCGGACGGCGACGACGTGGGGTGTGCCACCCGCTTCGGACCAGGCGCGTCGATGGTCTTCGGGCGCCGCCGGCAGCTGGTCGAGGACCTGTTCGCTCACACCCATCACGGCCCCGTGAGCGAGCGCCACCTGTTGGGTGGGGGAGGCGAGCACGCTGGCGTGCTCGGGAATCCGTTCGCGGAGTCGTCGACGGTGACCCATCCATCGGGCCGTTCGTTGGAGGCCCGCATCGGTGGGGCTCTGGGACGAGCCGAGCGCCCGCTCGAGTGTGTGCCACGCGAGCAGCGCCACCATGGCCAGGACGGCGAACCACACCGTGCGCGACACCCACGAGTCGGCGATCGCCACGTCGTCTCCGCTGCGGACCGACATCCACAGCGCGACCAGGCCCGCCACGGCGCACGACGCCGGTGGGGCGAGCTCGATCGGGCTGTAGCGCTGGTGCGACAAGCCGAGCTCCTGGGCGCTCGCGGCGACCGAGCGTCGGAACCGCTGCCACCAGCGGCGGTCGAGTCGGTGGTGCGATGCGGCGAGTGTGCCGGCGGACGTGACGTCGTTGAACGCCCGGGCGGCGAGATGGTTCATCACCTGCTGTTCGAACGGTTGCAGGGTGTCGCCCGCCTGTGCCGCGGCCCGGGTGACGACGACCAGTTCGCCATCGGAAGTCGTGAGTCGGATCCAACCGCGCGCCGCCAGATCGAGCGCCGTGGCGGTGACCGCGCTGCGCGGAACGTCGTAGCCGTTGGTGAGCAGAGCCACCACGGCAGGCGGTTCGAGCACACCGCCGTCGATCGGGTCGGGGCGCCTGGTGCCGACCGGTTCGAGCAGTTGGGGGCGCTTGCTCCAGAAGAAGTAGCCGTGCAACAACCAGCCGAGCGCGCCGGCGACGATCGCGAACGTGAGCGCGCCGGTGGTCGGCCGGTCGAGGACCGCTGCGATGCACGACATGCTCACATTGCCCCCAGTCATGCCGTCATGATGTCAGGTGCCCGACCTCTCCGGCCGCATCACCCGTGGTCGCCGGTCGCGTCGGTGCTGCCTTCGGGATCGATTCGCATCCAGACCGTTCGTTGCGGGAACGGGATCTCGATGCCCGCCCGGTCGAACACGCCCTTGACGTGCTCCCGAAGCGACCGCTGCAGATTCCACTGGGCACCGGGCGTCACCTTGACCGTCAGGCGGATCGAGATGCCGTCGGCCGCGAGCGCCTCGACGCCGAGCACCTGTGGCGGTTCCAGCACCTGATCGCGGAACTCATCGGTGCCGCACACCTCGTCGGCCGCCGCCTGCAGCAGTTCGCGGGCCTGTTCGAGGTCGGAGTCGTAGGCGACGTCGACGTCGATGACGGCGACCGACCACAGCTGGCTCTTGTTGCCGACACGCTGCACGACCCCGTTCGGTACGTGCCAGACGGTGCCGTCGATCGATCGGAGCACCGTGGTGCGCAACGACACTTCTTCGACGACGCCGATCGCCTCGCCGAGGTCGACCACGTCGCCGATGCCGTACTGGTCTTCGATCAGCATGAACAATCCGGCGATGCAGTCCTTCACGAGGCTCTGCGCACCGAAACCGAGCGCGACACCGGCGATGCCGGCACCGGCGAGCAGTGGACCGATCTCGATGCCGACCACGCCGAGCACGGTGAGCAGGGCGATCACCCAGATCGCCACGATCGTGGTGCTCGTGAGGACGATCGAGATCGAGTCGGCCCGCGCGCTGCGACGGGGGTCGGGAGCGCTGGAGGTGAGCGCCTTGGGGAGTTCGATACCCAACTGTTCGAGGCGCTGCGTCGAGGTGACCTCGGGAGCGACGACTCGGGTCACGAAGCGACGCACCCACCGCCGTGCGAGCCGCACGAGCACCCAGGCGATCACGATGATGATGACGATCTGGACCGGCTTGTCGATGAACCAGTCGGCGAGGTTGGCGACGGTCTCGTTCCCGTCGGTCCACTCGTAGACCTGACTGCACAGGGTGCCGCTCTGCTCGTAGCAGGCATCGGAGGCGCGAAGGTGCTCCACGGGACGCGACGGTAGCGGCGTCGCACGGCACCGCGTGTGACCCGATGCGGTGTGCGGTCCACTGCAATCGTTCGATCACCCTCCGGCGTCGTACACTGAGCCGGCGTGTGGCGTCGACGGATGATGAGGGCTCTTCGCCCGGAATCGTTCGAGATCCGTCGAGACGAACTCCGACAGCTCGTGCGCCGGTCGCGAGAGGTCGTGTTGTTGGCCGCACTGACCGGGGTACTCACCGGTCTCGCCGTTCGGGGTTTCGAGTATCTCGTCGAGGAGATCTTCCATCATGTGCTGGAGGCGCCGCTCTGGGTGGCCGCGATCTCGCCCGCGGTCGGGCTCGTCGTCGCATCCGTGATCCTCAAGGTGGGCGGTGGTGGAGCGTCGTCGGCGACGTCCGACGAGTACCTGCGGGCGTTCCACGACCCGGCCTACCGGCTGCGCCCGCGGTATCTCGGCGCGCGCATCGCGGCGGCCATCGCCACGCTCGGCTCGGGCGGTGCACTCGGCCTGGAAGGTCCATCGCTCTACGGTGGTTCGGCGATCGGCGGGATGATCCAGCGGCGTCTGCCCC
>CAXAWD010000054.1:0-12846 GCA_963972325.1 uncultured Acidimicrobiaceae bacterium | reverse complement strand
AGAACTCGAGCATGCCGCGCGGCATCGACTTCGCTCCGGGGATCGCTCCCTTGTCCCAGCGCTCGCGCACGTCGCGGATGTCGACGACCGTCACGTCACCGGCCTCGATCTCGGCCCGGAGTTGCTCGACCGACAGTTCTTCGATGCGGCCCTTCGCCTCGGTGACGAGGTCGTTGACACTTCGACGGGCGCCCATCACGCAGCCGCCAGGCCGGACTTCTCGAGGATGTGGATGCCGCACGCCGACCCGAGCCCGATCACGTGGGCGAGGCCGACCTTGGCGCCTTCGATCTGGCGTGGCCCGCCCTCGCCGCGGACGTGCTGGGCCACCTCCCAGATGTTGGCGATGCCGGTGGCGGCGATCGGGTGCCCCTTGGATTGCAGGCCGCCGGACACGTTGACCGGCATCCGGCCGTCGCGCCACGGTGCTCCCGACTCGAAGAAGTCGACGGCGCCGCCCTCCTCGCAGAGCATCAGGTTGTCGTAGTGCACGAGTTCGGCGGTGGCGAAGCAGTCGTGGAGTTCGACGAGGTCGAGGTCGCTGGGGCCGACACCGGCCTGCTCGTACGCCTGCGTGGCAGCGTTGCGGGTCAGGGTGTTGACGTCGGGCAACACCTGACACGACTCCTGCCACGGGTCGGACGTGAGGATCGACGCGCTGACCTTGACGGCTCGGCGCTGCTGCTCGAGCGACAGCGTCTTCAGCTTCTCGCCGTTGACGACGACCGCGGCCGCGGCGCCGTCGCAGTTCGCCGAGCACATCGGGCGGGTGTTCGGGTAGGCGATCATGACGTCGCCCATGATCTGTTCGAGCGACATCGCCTTGGAGTAGGCGGCGAGCGGGTTGAGCGTCGAGTGGGAGTGGTTCTTCTCGCTGATCTTCGCGAACAGCTCGAAGCTGGTGCCGCCGTACTTGTGGCCGTACTCCATGCCGACCTGGGCGAACACGCCGGGCATCGCCTCGGTGCCGATGCGGCCGTCGACCGGGCCGACGGCGCCGTACCGGCCCTGTGGCTCCCATTCCTCGCCGTCGCTCTTGGCGACACCGCCGCCACCGAGCAGGCCGACACCGGCGAGCTTCTCGACGCCGACGGCGAGGCCCATGTCGGTCTCACCGGCCTTGATCGCCATGATCGCCGTTCGCAGCGCGGTGGCGCCGGTGGCGCACGCGTTCGACACGTTGTAGGCGGGGATGCCCGTCTGGCCGACCTGCTTCTGGAGCTGCTGGGCAATACCGCCGCGGCCCATCAGGTTGCCGGCGGCGAGGATGCCGATGTCGGCCATGGTCACGCCGGCGTCGCCGAGCGCACCCATGATCGCCTCGGAGCCGAGGTCGACCACGTCCTGGTCGAAGTGCTTGCCGAACTTGGTCATGTGGATCCCGAGGATCCAGATGTCGTCACTGGCGCTCATGTCGCTCCGTTCTGAATTGTCTCGCCTCCGGGCCCGTTGGTGGGTGCGGAGGTTGGGTCGGCGAGACGCCGGCCTTGGTCGCTGGCGCTCGCGGCGGCGGCGCGGTTCTGAATTGTCTCGCCTCCGGGCCCGTTGGTGGGCGCGGAGGTTGGGTCGGCGAGACGCCGGCCTTGGTCGCTGGCGCTCGCGGCGGCGCGGTTCTGAATTGTCTCGGGTCCGGGCCCGTTGGTGGGCGCGGAGGTTGGGTCGGCGAGACGCCGGCCTTGGTCGCTGGCGCTCGCGGCGGCGCGGTTCTGAATTGTCTCGGGTCCGGGCCCGTTGGTGGGTGCGGCGCTCGCGTTGCTCGGGCGTGCCGGCGAGGGAAGCGCCGGCGACGAGGCGGAGTGAGCGCAGCGCTGCGTGGAACGGATCGAGTTCACACGCAGCCGGTCGAGTGCGGAGCGAACCATCAGCACGGTTCGAATCCGTAGTTGACCGCTTCGACGCCCCGGTCGTCGGTACCCATGGGGATCGTGGTGAGGCGCACGCGCATGCCGAGCGAGACGTGGTCGGGGTCGGGCGGGCAGTTCACGACGTTGCCGCGCACGCTGGTGCCGTCGCAGTCGACGACCGCGGCGACGAACGGCACGTCGACGCCGGGGGCGGCGAACGTCACGATCGTGAACGACCGGACCTCGCCCTCGGTCGCGACCGGCACCGTGCGGAACTCGGTGCCGAAGCAGCCGGCGCAGGCGTTGCGGCGGTCGAAGTAGCGGGCGCCGCAGTTCGTACATTCGTGGGCGACGAGGTGGGGATCGCCGTCGTCGAGCACGAGGTAGTCGACGAACGGGATGCGTTCGGGTGCTGCGGTCTCGGTCATGGGCGCTCCTCGAGTCGAACCGTGTCCGACGATCTTCCCGCATCCGGGCGTCGCGACGTCGAGTCGGACGTCAGGTGCGGTACGGGAAGCCGAACCAGTCGACCAGCTGCTGCTCCCACTCGTCGCCGTCGAGCGGCTGCTCGTCGACGACGCCCTCGCGGATCAGCTTGCGGTGGTGCCGGGTCACGGTGACCCGGTCGGGGCCACCGTCGAGCAGTCGGGTCGCGAAGGGTTCGGAGCGCCAACGCTTGTTCGGGTCGTCCTGCATCGAGTCGGACACCGCAGTGAAGTCGTCGAGCGTGTGGGCGACCCGCTTGAAGCGGTACTCGGGTGACGGCAGGCCGTCGCGGTGTCGGGTGAGCGTGGTGCCCTGGGGGCTGGGGATCAGCTCGTAGGTGGCGTTGCCGCCGTCCTGGGGCCCGGCGCGATTGAGGGCGAGCGGTCGGGTGAACGAATCGCCGAAGCCGACGTCGACGAGGTACGGCTCGTCGGCGAGCACCTCGAGCGCGAGGTGCTCGATCACCTGGTTGGGCCCGTCGAGCAGCACGGCGGCGCCGAGCAGCGTGACCCGGAATCCGATCGCTTCGAGCAGCGCACCGAACGCCCCGTTCAACTCGAAGCACCAGCCACCTCGGCCCTGTCGCACGATCTTGTCGTACGACGACCCGGCGTCGGTCGGCACGTGGATGCCCCGGGTGATGTGCAGGTTCTCGAACGGCACCGCCGTCATGTGCAACTGCTGAAGGTGCGTGAGCGTCGCATGGTCGACGGTCGGGGTTCCGCCGAACCCGATCCACTCCAGATACTCCGCGACGTCCATCGACCCGACGGTAGCGGCCGTTCTCCGGGGCGACGGATCTGCGGCGCCGCGTCGTCCGTTGATCGTGCGTTGTCGAGTTGTTGTGGACCGTTGAAGCAGCCAGGGACCTTGGCCTCTGCATCGCGCCGGCCCCCGGCGGGAGCATGGAATTGCATCCGATGACGACAACCGACGCGAGGAGCCTCCGATGACGACCGCAGCAGTCACAGCCCCACCACGAATGGTTCGCTTCTTCTCCGAACTCGGGATCGAACAGGTGCCGCTCGTCGGCGGGAAGAACGCGTCGCTGGGGGAGATGTATCGGGAGCTGACGTCGAAGGGGATCCGCGTACCGAACGGCTTCGCCGTCACCGCGCCCGCCTACCGATACGCGATCGAGGCGTCGGGTGTCGACGCCCGACTCCACGAGTTGCTCGACCCGCTGGACCCGACGAACGTGACCGATCTGCAGACCCGTGCGGCCGCCGCTCGCGACATCGTCTACCACGCCGGCCTTCCCGACGAACTCGAACAGGAGATCCTGGCAGGGTACGCCGCACTGCGTGACGAGTACGGCGACGACGTGACGTTGGCGGTTCGGTCGTCCGCGACGGCGGAGGATCTCCCCGAAGCCAGCTTCGCCGGTGCCCACGAGAGCTTCCTGAACATCGCCGGCGAGGACGAGCTGTTGGACGCGGTGCGCCGTTGCTACGCGAGCCTGTTCACCGACCGCGGCATGCACTACCGGGTCGAGCACGGCTTCGGCCAGTTCGACGTCGCCCAGTCGGTCGGCGTGATGAAGATGGTGCGCTCCGATCTGGCGAGCAGCGGTGTGATCTTCACGCTCGACACCGAGTCGGGCTTTCGCGATGTCGTCTACGTCACGGGCGCCTACGGGCTCGGCGAGAACGTGGTGCAGGGTGCCGTCGACCCCGACGAGTTCTACGTGTTCAAGCCCACGCTCGCGGCGGGTCACGAGACGGTCCTCCGTCGGACCCTCGGGGCGAAGGCGTTGCGGATGGTGTACGAGCACGACACGACGGGGTCGCCGACGCGCAACGTTCCGGTCGACGCCGCCGATGCCGCCAGGTTCTGCATCAGCGACGACGAGGTCGTCGCGCTCGCGAAGGCGGCGGTCGTCATCGAGGATCACTACTCGGAGAAGGCGGGGGTGTCGCGTCCGATGGACCTCGAGTGGGCCAAGGACGGCGTCGACGGCGAGCTGTACTTCGTGCAGGCCCGGCCCGAGACGGTGGCGTCGCAACGGGAGGTCAACGAGCTCGAGATCTTCCATCTCCAGGGTGAGGGAACCGTACTCGCCACCGGGCACTCGGTCGGCTCACGCGTGGCAACCGGCCCCGTGCGGGTCGTGTCCACGCTCGAGCAGCTCCGAGACGTGCAGCCCGGCGACGTCCTGGTCGCCGACACGACGAACCCCGACTGGGAGCCGGTGCTCAAGCGTTCGGCAGCCGTGATCACCGACCGAGGCGGCCGGACGTGTCACGCAGCGATCGTCGCTCGCGAGGTGGGGATCCCGGCGGTCGTCGGAGCCGGCGACGCCACCAGCGTGCTGCAGTCTGGCGACGTGGTCACCGTCTCCTGCGCCCAGGGCGACGTCGGCCGGGTGTACGCCGGAGCGGTGCCGTTCACGGTGGAACACACCGACGTCGGCGAGATCGCACGCCCGAAGACCAAGATCCAGATCAACGTCGGGAACCCCGAGATCGCGTTCAAGAGCGCGGCGTTGCCGAACGACGGCGTCGGCCTGGCGCGGATGGAGTTCATCATCGCCACCCACATCCGTGCCCACCCGATGGCACTCCTGCACCCCGAGCGGGTCGACGACGACGCGGAGCGGCAGGCGATCGAGGACCTCACCCGGAACTCCGAGAGCCCGTCGGGGTACTTCGTCCGACAGTTGTCCGAGGGCATCGCCACGATCGCGGCCGCGTTCTACCCGAAGCAGGTCGTCGTCCGCCTGTCCGACTTCAAGACCAACGAGTACGCATCGCTGCTCGGCGGCCGCTGGTTCGAGCCGGTCGAGGCCAACCCCATGCTCGGCTTCCGCGGTGCGGCACGGTACGCCCACCCCGCGTACCGGGAGGGGTTCGCGATGGAGTGCGCAGCGGTCAAGCGAGCCCGTGACGAGATGGGTCTCACCAACATCGTCCCGATGGTGCCGTTCTGTCGGCGGGTCGACGAGGCCCGTGTCGTCATCGACGAGATGGCAGCGAACGGCCTGCGGCGTGGCGAGAACGGGTTGGAGATCTTCGTGATGTGCGAGATCCCGAACAACGTGATCTCCCTGGACGCGTTCGCCGAGTACTTCGACGGCTTCTCGATCGGGTCGAACGACCTCACCCAACTCGCGCTCGGCGTCGACCGTGACTCCGAGATGGTGGCGTTCGACTACGACGAGACCGAGCCGGGCGTCATGGAACTGTTCCGGCTCGCGATCGAGGGCTGCAGGCGAACCGGCCGACACTCGGGCTTCTGCGGGCAGGCGCCGTCCGACAAGCCGGAGGTGGCGAGGTTCCTCGTCGAGCACAGCATCGACGCGATCAGCCTGAACCCCGACGCGGTCATCGAGACCACACTCACGATCCTGGAGCTCGAAGCCGAACTGTCGACGTGACGATCGGGTCGGAGACGGTGGATCGCTCCGGCCGGATCGATCCGTCGTGTCGCAGCGCCCTCGCCAGGATTCGAACCTGGGCACATGGCTTCGGAGGCCAATGCTCTATCCCCTGAGCTACGAGGGCGGGGCCACCGGATGCCGGCAGCACCGCGAATCTAGCGGGCGACCTGCCGGGTCGCACCGGTGAACGGGCAGGTCGGCGGCGCGCCGTCGGAGCAGCGGGCCGATCTTTCGACGATACATCGGTGGTCGTGGCGGGTCGAGACGCCACAATGGCGGGGTGGCCGACCCGATCTCCATCGTCTCCGATCTGCTCACCCCCGTGTTCGCCGAGATCGCGGGCCGACCGGGGGCGTCCGACGTCGATCCGGTCGTGCGTCCGTCCGACCGTGCCGACGCCCAGGTCAACGGGGCGCTGCCGCTCGCCAAGCAGATCGGGTCGAATCCGCGTGAGATCGCGCAGCGAGTGCTCGACGCCGGCGTGCTCGGTGACGTGTGCTCCGATGTCGAGATCGCCGGTCCGGGTTTCATCAACCTGACCTTCTCCGAGTCGTTCCTCGCAGCTCAGCTCGGCACCGTCGCCGACGACGACCGACTCGGCGTCCAGCCGGCCGACCACCGGCGCAAGGTCGTCATCGACTACTCGGCACCGAACGTCGCCAAGGAGATGCACGCCGGGCACCTCCGCACCACCGTGATCGGTGACGCACTCGTGCGCATGCTCGAGTTCCGCGGTCACGAGGTGATCCGCGAGAACCACATCGGCGACTGGGGTCGTCCGTTCGGCATGATGATCGAGCACCTGCTCGACATCGGCGAAGACGTCGCGGCCGAAGGGCTCAAGCAAGGCGACCTCGACGGCTTCTACAAGGCGGCCAACGCGAAGTTCGCCGAGTCGCAGGAGTTCCAGGAGCGCTCCCGCGAGCGCGTCGTCAAGCTGCAGGCTCGCGAACCCGAGTCGATCGCGATCTGGCAGCGGCTCGTCGACATGTCGAACGACTACTTCAACCTGGTGTACCGCAAGCTCGACGTGCTGCTCACCGACGACGACCTGGCGGGCGAGAGCAAGTACGAATCGTTGATGCCCGAGGTGTACGACCGCCTCGACCAGGCCGGCCTGCTGACCGAGAGCGACGGGGCGCAGGTCGTGTTCGTGCCCGGGTTCACGAACCGCGACAACGAACCGCTCCCGTTGATCGTGCGGTCCAGCGCCGGCGCGTTCATGTACGCCACCAGCGACCTGGCCTGTGTGCTCGACCGCACCGAGAACATCGGCGCCGACCTGCTGCTGTACGTGATCGGCGCACCGCAGGCGCAGCACCTGCAGATGGTGTTCGAGGTGTCGAAGATGGCCGGATGGCTCACGCCGCCCGCCGAGGCCGTGCACGTGGCATTCGGCAGTGTGCTCGGCGACGACCGCAAGATGCTGCGCAGCCGCAGCGGCGACGCGGTCAAGCTGATCGAACTGCTCGACGAGGCCGTCGAGCGGGCCGAGACCGCCGTGGCGGAGAAGAGCCCCGATCTGGCACCCGCCGAGCGGTCGGAGATCGCGCAGATGATCGGCATCGGCGCGCTGAAGTACGCCGACCTCTCCACCGACCGCATCAAGGACTACGTCTTCGACTGGGATCGGATGCTGGCGTTCGAGGGCAACACGGCGCCGTACCTCCAGTACGCGCATGCCCGCATCTGCTCGATCTTCCGGCGCGCCGGTGTGGAACGCGACACCGTTCGGGGGACAGCGGTCGATCTCGGCACCCCCCAGGAGCGGGCGCTCGCCCAGCGACTGCTCGCGTACCCGACCGCACTCGACGACACGCTCGCGGCCTACTCGCCGCACAAGCTGTGTACGTACCTGTTCGAGCTGGCGCAGGACTTCACCTCGTTCTACGAGAACTGCCCGGTGATGAAGGCCGACGAGCCGTTGCGCACCAACCGCCTCGCGCTGTGCGACGTCACCGCCCGCACGCTCGAACACGGCCTCGGTCTGCTCGGCATCTCGGCGCCGACGTCGATGTAGCCCGGCTGCGGCTCGGGAGCGGCCGCTGCCGCACGAGGTCGCCGCGGATACCGTGGCGCCGTGACCGCGCTGCCGCAACGACTCCTCCCCGACACGGCCGCCGTCGGCGACGACGGCTGGTTGACGATCGGCGGCTGCTCGATCCGCGACCTGGCCGCCGAGTTCGGCACCCCGCTGTTCGTGTACGACGAGGCGCACATCCGGGCCCGGTGCCGCGAGGCGGTTGCGGCGTTCGGCCCGCAGCAGGCGGTCTACGCGACCAAGGCGTTCCTGTGCAAGGCGATGGCCCGCCTCGCCTACGAGGAGCAGATGAACCTCGACGTGGCCACGGGTGGCGAGCTGCACACGGTGCTCGCGGCGGGTGTGCCGGCGAGCGCCTGTGTGATGCACGGCAACAACAAGAGCGTCGCCGAACTCCGCCAGGCGATCGAGGCGGGTGTCCACCAGATCGTGGTGGATTCGTTCGACGAACTCGACCGGCTCGACGCGCTCCACGCCGACGGCGTGGGCCCGGTACCCGACGTGCTGTTGCGGATCACCCCCGGCGTGCACGCGCACACGCACGAGTTCATCGCCACCGGACAGGACGACTCGAAGTTCGGGTTCAACCTCGGCAACGGCGACGCGTTGCGTGCCGTCGAACGGGCGCAGGCCGCGGCGAGCGTCGATCTGGTCGGGCTGCACTGTCACATCGGCTCCAACGTGTTCGCCGCGTCGAGCTTCGGCAAGGCGGCCGAGGTGATGGCCGACTTCGCCGCGCCGCTCGGTCTGCCCGAGTTGGTGCTCGGTGGCGGCCTCGGCGTCGCCTACGTCGAGACCGAAGAAGCGCCGTCGATCACCCAGTGGGGCCACGTGCTGCGTGACGCGTGCGAGTCACTCGGCGTGACCGCCCGGGTGAGCGTGGAGCCGGGTCGGTCGATCGTCGCCGCGTCGGCGATGACGGTCTACACGCTCGGCACGATCAAGCACATCCCAGGCGTGCGCACCTACTTCTCCGTCGACGGCGGGATGAGCGACAACCCGCGACCGGTGCTGTACGGCTCGGGCTACGAGTCGTTCCTGCCGCGGGCACCGTTCGCCGACCGCACGCTGCACGGCCGCCTGGTCGGCAAGCACTGCGAGAGCGGCGACGTGCTGCTGTTCGACGCCAAGCTGCCCGTCGACGCCGAGGTCGGCGACCTGCTCGCCACGCCGGTCACCGGTGCCTACGGCCAGTCGATGGGCTCCAACTACAACCGCATCACGAGGCCACCGGTCGTGTTCGTGAACGACGGCGACGCCAGGCTCGTCGTGAGGCGAGAAACGTTCGACGACCTGCTGGCCACCGACGTCGGCTGATCGCTCCGCCGCCCCGACGCTCGCTGGCTCGGGTGGGTTCGTCCGGGCGGCCGATGGCGGGGACGGCGAGATGGCAGGGGCGGCGAGGCGATGGGGGCGGGACGGTGGGGACGGGACCGGGCTGAACTGGACCGGGGTGAACTGGACCGGGGCGGACGGGACCGGGCTGAACTGGACCGGTGGAGTGCGCGTGGCGTTTGTCGTCCGCCGCCCGCTCGCCACGGCCCTCGCCGGACCAAGCGTTCCACGTTCTTCATCCTTGGGGCGTCGGGGATATCGGGGACGTCGAGACGTCGCACGGCCGTTCGTTCGAGAGGTGGCTCCGTGGTACCGGTCGATGCGCAGCCGAGTGTTCCCTGCTGTGCCGCGGTGTGAGGACGGAGAATGAAAAACGTGGAACAAGAGTGCACCGCAGGCGGGGCGCCGGCCGATGCGCGACCGAGCGTTCCGTGCTGTCTCGCGGTGCGAGTACGCAGACGGTATGAGTGCGCGACGGTATGAGTACGCAGACGGCATGAGTAGACAGCATGAAGAAGGTGGAACGACGGGACCCTGGGCAGGCGACGGGCGAGGTCCGTGCTGCCGCCAGTGCCGTCAGTGGTGTCAGTGGTGTCAGTGGTGTCGGTGGTGTCAGTGGTGTTTCGACTTCAGGTAGGCGCGGCTGATCGCGCGTGATTCCTCGTCGGCCATCGCGGCGACCAGGGTGTCGGCATCGTTGGCGTTGCGGCGGGTGCCGGCGAGGTCCTCGGTCGCGGCGTTGACGTGCTGCTTCGTCGCCCGCAGCGCGAAGCCGGGCTTCGCCGCGAGTTCGGCGGCGAGCGCGTCGGCCTCGTCGAACAGCAACGCCTCGGGCACGACCCGGTTCAGGAAGCGCAGCGCCTTCGCCTCCTCGGCGTCGAACGGACGGCAGGTGAGCACGAGCTCCTTCGTGATCGCCGGCCCGAGTTCGCGCACCAGTCGGGGAATGCCGCCCCAGGCGAGCGGGATGCCGAGGTCGACCTCGGGGATCGAGAACCGCACCGTGTCGGCCGCCAGTCGGATGTCGCACGCGGCCGCCAGGACCAGTCCGCCGCCGACGCAGTGTCCGTGAATCGCCGCGACCGTCAGCGGCCGCACGTCGGTCAGCGCCTCGGCCGCGAGGCGTCCGAGGTCGGCGTTGTCGCGCGGCGAGGCGTCGCCGTCGAGCGAGCGGAAGTCGTCGAGGTCGAACCCGGCCGAAAAGGCCCGGCCGGCGCCGCGCACGACGACCGCCTTGATCGCAGTCGTCTCGTCGAGCCACCGGCACGCCGTCACGACCTCTCGCAGCGTCTCGGCGGAGAGCGCGTTGAGCCGGTCGGGCCGGTTCAGCATCATCGTCGCCACCGCATCGCCGTCCCGGTGAAGCAGTTCGATCGTGGACAGTTGCGGCTCGGTCATCCCCCCAGCCAAGCACGCCGCGACAGGCGGTCATGTACCGGAGCCAGGGGTCGTGCCGTACGATCGGGGCATGGCGCGTGACATCGGTGGCTACTTCGAGCAGATGACCAAGAAGGCCCGCGGTGGCCGACGTCTCGACGTCGACGACGTCGACCAACCCGACTTCGACACGTCGAACGAACCGGCCTCCGAACCGTCGAGCGGCGGGCTCGGCGACATGCTCAAAGACATCCTCCGCAAGGGCCGGTCGACCGCCACGACCGCCGGCAAGACCGCCACCACGAAGACCAAGAGGGTCACCAAGAGCGCCCGCGAGAAGGCGCTCGAGCGGATGCGGAGCACGACGACCAAGCGCACTCCGAGCGGTCGCACACTGCCGCCCGAAGGCGTCGCGACCATCGAGTACTCGCCCCGCATCGACGGCGACCCCGACCCCGGCGAGGTCGTGTGGACGTGGGTGCCGTTCGAGGAAGACCCCGAGCAGGGCAAAGACCGTCCGGTCGTCGTGATCGGCCGCCGCGACCGCAGCCTCGTCGGCGTACCGCTCACCACCCGCCAGAACGACCGCGAGGCCCAGATCGCGATCGGCACCGGCGACTGGGACCCGAAGCGTCGCCCGAGCTACGCCCGCATCTGGCGGATGCTCGACATCGACGCCGACAAGACCCGGCGTGAAGGTGCCGTGCTCGATCGCGACCGGTTCGACGACGTCATCGGCGCCGTCGACCAGTACTACGAGATCCACCGTCCGAAGTCGTCGGCGACCGCCGACGACTTCGACTACGACTACTGAGTTCCGACTACTGAGTGCGGACCACGCCGTGGTGATCAGCATCGTGGTGATCAGCATCGTGGTGATCTGCATCGTGTGGTAGCGAGGTTCCCCGAACGCGTCAGGAGCGACCGGCACCTCGCCCACTAGCCTCCACTGCGTGGCCAACGACCCCAGTGACGTGACCCCCCGCACCATCCGGATCGGCCTGCTCGGCTGCGGCAACGTGGGCGGTGCGCTCGTTCCGCTGATCGAGCAGCAGTCCGACATGATCGCCGCCCGCACCGGCATCCGGCTCGAGATCACCCGGGTCGCGGTCCGCAACATGTCCAAAGACCGAGGCACGACCCTGGCCGACGGCGTGCTCACCCGCGACGCCCACGAGGTCGTCGCCGACCCCGACATCGACCTCGTCGTCGAGGTGATCGGTGGCATCGAACCGGCCCGCGAACTGATCGCCGCCGCGCTGCGCGCCGGCAAGCCGGTCGTCACCGGCAACAAGGAACTGCTCGCCAACGTCGGTCCCGAGCTGTACGCGATCGCCGACGAGAACGGCGTCGACCTGCTGTTCGAGGCAGCGGTCGCCGGCGGCATCCCGCTCGTCCGCCCGCTCCGCGAGAGCCTGCGTGGCGAACCGGTCACGCGCGTGATGGGCATCCTCAACGGCACCACCAACTTCATCCTCACCAAGATGAGCGAAGAGGGCGCGGAGTACGGCGAGGCCCTCGCGGAGGCCCAAGAGCTCGGGTTCGCCGAGCGCGACCCGACGGCCGACGTCGAGGGCTACGACGCCGGGGCGAAGGCGGCGATCATCGCCACGATCTCGTTCGGCGCCAAGGTGGTCGCCGGCGACGTCTACCACGAGGGCATCAGCGGTGTGACGGCGAGCGACATCGCCGTCGCCCAGCGTCTCGGCTACGTCGTGAAGCTGCTCGGCATCGCCGAACGCGACGCCGCCACCGGTGAGATCGCCGTACGCGTGCACCCGGCGATGGTCCCCAAGCATCACCCGCTCGCCAGCGTCCGCGAGAGCTTCAACGCCGTCTTCGTCGAAGGTGACGCGGTCGGCCAGCTGATGTTCTACGGGCGCGGTGCCGGCGGCGCGCCAACGGCCAGCGCCGTGCTCGGCGACGTGATCGACGCCGCCGTCAACCTCGACAAGGGCACCCACGGCAGCCTCGGAGCGTTCGCGAAGGCGAAGATCCGGGCGATCGACGAGACGAGTGCGGAGTACCTCCTCAGCCTCGACGTCGTCGATGAACCGGGCGTGCTCCACGCCGTGACCGGGGTGTTCGCCGCCCACGACGTGAGCATCCGGGCGGCCGAACAAGAGGGCATCGGCCCCGAGGCCCGGCTCGTGTTCATCACCCACTCTGCCCGCGAGGCCGACGTGCAGGCCACGGTTCGTCACCTGCGCGACCTCGATGCGGTGCGCCGCATCGGCGGGTTCATCCGGGTGATCGGCTCCTGAGGTGAAGTACGTCTCCACCCGGGGCGACGCCCCGGAACTCGGGTTCGCCGATGTGCTCCTCGCCGGTCTGGCGAACGACGGTGGCCTCTACGTGCCGACCGAGTGGCCGGCGCTGCCCCA
>CAXAWD010000053.1:0-12847 GCA_963972325.1 uncultured Acidimicrobiaceae bacterium | reverse complement strand
CATGTGGGCGTGGGTCGAGAACATCGGCCTCAAGAAGATGAAGGAGATCATGTTCACGATGCGGCCGCTCGGCGCCGAGGAAGCCGAGCAGATCGGCTTCGTGAACAAGGTCGTCGAGCGTGACGAACTGGAACAGTGGACGCGCGACTACGCCCAGGCCGTTTCGATGATGCCGCTCGACGGGATCATGATCGGCAAGTCGATGATCCGCATGCAGATGGAGGCTCGCGGCAAGGGGCTCGGCGAGATGATCGGTTGGGTGGGCCACGGTTGGGCCACGAACCTGCGACTCGACGAGGGTGAGTTCAACTTCATCAAGGAACGCGCCCAGAAGGGCGTCCGCCAGACCCTCAAGGATCGTGACGAGGCCGTCGCCCCGTTCTTCCGACTGGGAGGAAAACTCGACTCATGAGCAGCGGAGCCGGCGGCACACAGCGCTACGGCCTGCTGGCCTCACACCAGTACCCGCGCACGCAGAACCTGCGTGAGCAACTGGGTGAACTGTTCGGGCTCGTCGAGTACGGGGCCGAACTCGGCTACGACTCCGTGTTCGCCATCCATCACTACGTCGCGAACCTGCAGACCCCGCAGGTCACGTCGATGGTGGCGTCACTGTTGCCGTACTCGGGTGACATGCAGGTGGGCACGGCGATCATGCTCGCGACGTTCATGCATCCGGTGCAGATCGCGGAGGAGTTCGCGACGCTCGACCACCTGTCGAACGGTCGGATCGTGCTCGGCGTGGGCGCCGGCTATCGAGACGACGAGTTCGATGCGTTCGGCCTGGACAAGACGACGCGTGGGGCCCGTTTGGCGGAGACGGTCGAGGTCGTCCGCGCCCTGTGGCAGGACGAGCCGGTCCATCACGAGGGTCGGTTCTACCGTCTGGACGGCCAGCGCATCAGCGTGCCGCCGTTGCAGCCCGGTGGGCCCGAGATCTGGATCGGTGCCGGGGCGTTCCCGGCGATTCGTCGGGCGGCACGGCTGGGTGACGCCTGGCTCGCTCCGGGCAACCCACCGACGGCCGGCTGGTTCGACGAGGCGGTCGGCGAGTACGACGGGGCCCTCGCCGAGCGGCAGCGGACCCCGAGTCGTCGCCCGGTGATCGTCGAGTTGTACTGCGCCGCCACCGACGAAGAGGCGCGTGCCCAAGCCGAACCGTTCGTGCGCGACGAGTACTTCACGTACTCCGACTACAAACAGCTGAGCTGGCAGAAGTCGCGCTTCGACTACCTGTGGGACGAGGTCTTCCTGATCGGATCGCCCGAGACGATCGCCCGCAAGATCCTCGACCTCCGGGCCCATGGTTTCGACCACATCATCCACCGCCCGTTCTGGATCGGTATGCCGATCGAGATGGCGCGCGAGAGCATCCGGCTGGTCGCGACCGAGGTCCGGCCACGGGTCGAGGAGTTGATCCGAGATGGCAACTGACCGTCGCCCCGGTGTCGGGGAGATCCATCACCTGACCGTCGGCGTGTCCGACATGGACGCCGCGATCGCGTTCTACCGCGACGGCCTCGGTCTCCGCAAGACGCTCGACACGGAGGTCGACGGCGATCAGTTCGAGCGCCTCCTGCGTCTGCCGAACGGTTCGCGAGCGCGCACCGTCTTCCTGCAGGGCCCCTCCCGGGTCGGGCAGATCGAACTGGTCCACTGGCAGGTGCCCGGCGGCGAGTCGACCCCGGTGCGCCGCCCCGGCGGCGTCGGCTTCGTGGTCGTGTCGTTCTCGGTCTCCCATGACGACATCTGGCCGATCCATGCCCGCCTCGTCGAGCGTGGTGACGCCGTGTGGTCCGACCCGGAGCCGAGCGAACTCGATGGCTACGGCACCATTCACGCGTTCATCGTCGAGGACCCCGACGGCAACATGATCGAGATCGTCAGCCTGCCGAGCGACGAGCAGATTCGAGCGCTGCGCGACGCTCCCGAAGTCGAGAGGAACGACACATGACCAATGAGACCGCCGACCAGGTCGGCTTCTGGCGGGTCGCCGACCTGCGCGACCAGCAGACCGCCGTGGTGGACCCGGATGGCACCGAGATCAGCTTCCGAGCGATGCTCGAACGGGTCAACCAGGTGTCCCACGCCTTCCGGGAGATCGGGCTGGCGGTCGGCGACACCATCTCGGTCGTGTCGCGCAACCGCGCCGACACGCTCGTCGTGTACATGGCGGCGATGCAGTCCGGGCTCTACTACACGCCGATCAACCACCACTCGACCGCGCCCGAGATCGAGTACATCCTCGCCGACTCGTCGACCACGCTCCTCGTCGCCCACGAGGACTTCGTCGACACGGTCACCGTCGCCGCCGACGCCGTCGGTATCGACTCGTCGCGCCGGATCGTGATCGGTACCGCGCCCGGATGGACGACGCTCGACGAGCTCGCCGCCGGGCGGTCGACCGAATTGCCGCTCGACCGGATCGGCGGCCAGGTCATGCAGTACACGTCGGGGACCACCGGTCGCCCGAAGGGAGTCCGACGGGAGATCACCGGTGCCGATGCCGACACCACGGCACAGTCGCTGCGCTGGGTGCTGGAGGTCTACCAGATCAGCGTCGACGAAGGCGGCGTGATGCTCACCACCACGCCGATCTACCACACCTCGGCGCTCGCGATCACCGCACTCGCACTGCACTTCGGTCTCACGGTGGTGCTGATGGACCGGTGGACCCCGGACGGGATGCTCGACCTGATCGAGCGCCACCGGGTCACGCTGACGAGCGTGGTGCCGACGCAGTTCGTCCGCCTCCTCCAGTTGCCCGACGAGGTGCGCGAGCCCGCCGACATCTCGAGCCTCACCCGAGTGCTGCACGGGGCCGCTCCCTGCCCACCCGACGTCAAGCGGGCGATGATCGACTGGTGGGGCGATGTGATCTTCGAGTATTACGGCTCGACCGAGGTGGGCAGCACGACCGTCAGCGCCAAGGAGTGGCTCGAGCGACCCGGAACCGTGGGTCGGCCCGGCCCGGTGTCGGTGCTCAAGATCCTCGACGACGAGGGCAACGAGGTGCCGCCCGGCACCGTCGGCCGGGTCTTCATGCGCCAGGGTGATGATCAGATCGAGTATCTGGGCGACCCCGACAAGACCAACGCCGCCCGTGTCGGCGACCTGATGACCGTCGGCGACCTGGGATGGGTCGACGAGGACGGCTATCTCTTCCTCGCCGGCCGCAGCAGCGAGGTGATCATCCGCGGTGGGGCGAACATCTATCCCGCCGAGATCGAGAACGTCCTGCTCAACCATCCGGGTGTGTCCGACGTGTGCGCGATCGGCGTCCCCGACGCCGAGTACGGCGAACAGGTCTACGCCGCGGTCGTCCCGCGCGATCCGGCCGCGCTCGACGGCCCGGAGGCCGACGAGCTCCGCAGCGCGCTGACCGACTGGTGCGCCGAACAGATCGCGCCG
The DNA here is from genome assembly GCA_963972325.1 of uncultured Acidimicrobiaceae bacterium. GTDB lineage: Bacteria > Actinomycetota > Acidimicrobiia > Acidimicrobiales > Ilumatobacteraceae > Ilumatobacter. Next base: position 9,436 of record CAXAWD010000053.1, on the reverse strand, counting down.
TTCAAGCGCCCGCGAACGATCGACTTCCTGGCCGAGCTGCCGCGCGACCCGAACGGCAAGCTGTACCGCAAGCGGCTCCGCGAGCCGTTCTGGGAGGGGACCACCTGATGGCCACGGAGGCGGCCGCCGACCCACTGTTCACCGACCTCGACACGGTGCTGACGACGACCCGCGCGGTTCGCCGTCGGCTCGACTACGACCGGCCGGTACCGGCCGCGGTGATCGACGAATGCCTGGGGCTGGCGCTCCAGGCGCCGACCGGAGGACACGCCGAGGACTGGCGGTTCCTGGTGATCGGCGACCCCGACCTCAAACGGCAGATCGGAGCGCTCTACCGGCAGGCCTTCGAAGACCAGGTGTTGGCCCCGATGCGGGCCGACGGCGCGCAGAGCAGCGTGGTGCGCGGCCGGCTCGGCGGCGTCACCGGTGCCGATGTCGACGAGCGGACCGCCCGCATGCTCGCCGGCGCGGAGTACCTGGCCGACAACATCGGTCGAGCACCGTGGCTCGTGCTGCCGTGCGCGACGCGTCCGTCCCCCGAGCACGGCGCATCCGGCACGGTGTCGGCGGTGTACGGCTCGATCTATCCGGCGGTCTGGTCGTTCCAGCTGGCACTGCGGAGTCGTGGTCTCGGATCGATCATCACCACCCTGCACCTCCACGCCGCGGACGAGGTCGCCGATCTCCTCGGGATTCCCGACGGGACGACGCAGGTGGCCCTGCTGCCCGTCGCCTACACGCTCGGCACCGAATTCAGTCCGGCGGCCCGACGCCCGCTCCACGAGGTCGCGTTCCGCGACCGGTGGGACGAGCCGTTCGACGCGGAGGCGGAGTGACATGCCCGCGATGATCAACGACGTCGACATGGTGCTGGCCACCACCCGGGCGGTCCGCAAGCGACTCGATCTGGAACGGCCGGTGGCGCCGGAGCTGATCGAGGAATGCCTGTCGCTGGCCCAGCAGGCGACGATGGGATCGAACCAGGAGGACTGGCGTTTCGTCGCGGTCACCGACGCGGAGCAGAAACGTCGCATCGGCGACCTGTACCGGGCGGTGTGGGACGACACGGTCGCCAACCCACTCGCCGCCGGCGACCCGGCCACCGTGGCTCGGCTCTCGCCCGGTCGGCGCGGCGACGCCACCGAACAGCAACGCCAGGAGCGCGTGCTGGAGAGCGTGAAGTACCTGGTCGATCGGCTCGAACAGGTGCCGGTGCTCGTGGTCGCGTGTAGCGCCAAACCGGTGCCCGACGAGGTCCTCGGTGGTCGCGCGTCGGGGTACTACGGGTCGATCTTCCCGATCGTCTGGTCGTTCCAGTTGGCCCTGCGTTCGCGCGGGCTCGGCTCGGTACTGGCCACGGCGATCGCGCACCGGGCCCGGGAGTTGAGCGAGGTGCTCGAACTCCCGGAAGGCACCCACCCGATCACGCTCGTGCCGGTGGCACACACCGTCGGACTCGACTTCAAGCCCGCTCGTCGCGAGCCGTTGTCGACGATCCTGCGGTGGGACCGCTGGTCGGGCGACGCCTGACGAGCGACACGCGAGCTGCGTTTGACGCGGGTACCGCGGCGTGCCAAGATGATACCGACCGGTACGAATGTATCGCTGCCGGCCCTGATTCCTGAGGGGGACAAACCAAGTGAGAAGAGACCACATCCACTCGATCCGCAAGGGTCTTGCCATCGGCCTCGTCGGAGCACTGGTGCTGGCCGCGTGTGGCGGCGATGACGACGCCGACGACGGTGCCACCGGCACCGAGGACAGCAGCGACGTCGCCGACTCCGCCGACTCCGGCGACGCGGACGACACCGCCGACGACGCCGGTGCGTCCGGTGACGAGGGCACCGCGGACGCAGGCGACTCCGGCGAGGACGCCGCCCCGACGCCGTCCGACCGGACACTGCGTGTGGTCGTCGCCGCCGAGCCGCCGTCGTTGAACCCGGTCAATCTCGCGCAGAGCACCGGTGTGGTGTGGGGTGCGATGTTCGAATCGGGCCTCATCGGGCTCGACCCCGACTTCCGTCCGACCCAGGACGGTCTCGTCACCAACTGGGAACGCCCCGAGCCCAACATCTGGCGGCTGACACTGCGCGAGGGCGTGCAGTTCCACAACGGTGAACCGTTCGACGCCGAGTCGGTCAAGTTCACCCTCGAGACGTATCAGGCCTCGGAGGGTTCGCCGATGCGCCCGTACCTGCTCGACATCACCTCGGTCGAGGTCGTCGACGAGCTCACGGTCGACGTCGTCACCGGTGCCCCGGACCTCTCGATCCCGGCCGTCCTGACCGCCGTGCGAGCGCTGCCGCCCACCTACTACGCCGAGACGGGGCCGGATGACTTCGGTCTCAACCCGGTCGGCGTCGGCCCGTACGTCTTCGACGAGTGGAGCCCCGGCACCGCGGTGCGACTGACGGCGAACGCCGACTACTGGCGTGGCGCCCCGGGTGCCGCCGGTATGGAGTTCACCTTCGCCGGCGATCCCGCCACGCGCACCTCGCTGCTCGAGACCGGTGAGGTCGACATGGCCTTCGAGATCCCGATCCAGCTTCGCGAAGACCTGCGCAACAACGAAGCGACACAGATCGTCGAGGGCCAGGGCCTGTCGCAGCCGTCGCTGTTCCAGATCACGAACAAGACCGAGCTCGCCGACATCGAACTGCGTGATGCGGTCGCGATGGCGATGGACCGTGAAGCGATCACCGAGTTCGTGCTCGAGGGTCAGGGCGGCGTGCCGTCCTCGTCCATGCTCGCCCCGCTCTTGTTCGAGCCGACCGAGCAGGTCATCCCGACCCCCGATGTCGAGGCCGCCAAGGCAATCGTCGATGCCGCCGGCAACCCGACGATCACCCTCAACTGGGCCCCGACCCAGTTCTCGGCCGGTCAGCAGGTCGGCGAAGCGGTCGCCGGCATGCTGGAAGAGGCCGGGTTCGGCGTCACCCGCAACCCGCTCGATCCGGGCGACCTCACCCGTGAACTCGTGACCGGCAACCTCGACGGTCTGGTGCTGTACCCGATCGTGCCGGTGTTCCCGCACCCGAAGGTGTACGTGACCGGCTTCCTGACCACCGTCTCGATCAGCAACGCCTGCACCACGCCGGGCGTCGACGAGGGCAATGCCGAAGCGATCGCCGCCGAGGACGAAGCGACGAGCGACGAGATCTACACCAAGATCGAGCAGGACGCGGTGTTCACCGATCACTGCATGACGCCGCTCTACTACCAGGTCGAGAGCTGGGGCCTCGGCTCCGACGTGACGGGCTTCACGATCCCGTCGGCTCGTATCCCCGACTACTACACGGTCGGCTTCGACTCCTGACCGCACACCGATGATGGGGCGGGTCGTCACGACGGCCCGCCCCTTCGTCGTCGAGAGCACCATGACTTCACCACTGCCCACGCCCGGTCCGAACGACGAACCCTGGTGGTCGCGGTTCGCCAAACTGGAGATCGCCGAGGTCATCCGGCGACGCGCCAGTGCCGCCGACCGTCGTGACGTCGAACTCGCCCGCACCTGCTACCACCCCGGCGCCACCGAAGACCACGGCGGCTTCGTCGGACCGGTCGACGACTATCTCGCCTGGTCGCCCATCTCGGACGAGGGCCCGCGCACCGGCATGTGGCACTGCGTGTCGACCCCGCTGATCGAGGTCGACGGCACCGAGGCGAGCGCCGAGACCTACGTCTTCACCGTCGAGACCGTCGGCGAGACCGGCCCGATCGGGCGCGCCGACATGCAGGTGGGGGGTCGCTACCTCGATCACTTCGAACACCGCGACGGACGCTGGGCGATCGCCGCCCGGCAGCTCGTCTGGGACTGGACCCGAGCCGAACCCGGCACGGCGCCGTATTGGGAGATCATGGGACTGCCGGCCGACAAGTTGCCGATGGGCCACGGCGGTCCCGCCGACGGGTTCTACGGGCTGCGTCCGCCGCTCGATCAGCGATGAGTGCAGCCTTCGGCCGCGAGGTCGCGATCGCCGGGGTCGGCGAGTCCGCGTACGGGATCGTCCCCGATCGCAGCGCGCTCCAGCTCCACGCCGACGCGGCCGCCGCGGCGCTCGCGGACGCCGGCCTCGCGCTGGCCGATGTCGACGGGCTCGCGACGTGCGGCGACGGCATCGATCTCCTCCACATCATCCGTGTCGCGGAGTACCTCGGTGTGCAACCGACCTGGTTCGACTCGACGATGACGGGCGGCAGTGCGTGGGAGACGCTCGTCGAGCACGCCGCCCTCGCGATCGCCACGGGGCAGTGCGAGGTTGCGCTCGTCGTCTACGGCAGCACCCAACGCTCCGACATGGGCCGGTCGCTCGGCACCGGCACCCGCGGCCGTGCCAAAGGCCCGCGTCAGTTCGAGGTGCCGTTCGGGTCGAGCACCGTCGCCGAGTACGCGATGGCGGCCCAGCTGTACCTCCACCGCTACGGCGCCACACCGGAGCAGCTGGCCGAGGTCGCGGTGTCCACGCGTCGCCACGCCGCGGACAATCCCGATGCGATGTACCGCGATCCGATCACGGTCGACGACGTGCTGTCGTCGCGGATGATCGCCGAACCGCTCCACATGCTCGACTGCTGCGTCATCTCCGACGGTGGTGGGGCCGTCGTCCTGACCTCGCTCGAACGCGCACGATCGCTTCGCGGTGGTGCGGTGCGGGTGCTGGGCGCCGGCAGCGCGATCGGGGCGATGACGATGTCCCAGATGGAGGACCCCCTCGACATCCCGGCCCGCCGATCGGGTCGGTTGGCGTTCGAACGCGCCGGCCTGACCCCCGCCGACGTCGACGTCGCCCAGCTGTACGACTCGTTCACGATCACCGTGTTGCTCCAGCTGGAAGCACTCGGCATCTGCCCACCCGGGACGGCCGGCGAATGGGTGACCGACGGCGGCATGAACATCGACGGTGCGCTGCCGAGCAACACCGACGGTGGCGGCCTGTCGTCGAACCACCCCGGTATGCGCGGCATCTTCCTCCTGATCGAGGCCACCCGCCAGTTGCGCGGGGAGGCCCGCCGCCAGGTCGCGGACGCGGAGGTCGCACTCTGTTCGGGAACCGGCGGTCACCTGTCGTCGTGTGGCACGGTGCTGTTGGGGGTCGACCGATGAGCGGCGACCGCCCCGCCGACACGCGCCACCTGCCGCTGCCCGACGCCGACACCACCGAGTTCTGGGCGGCGACCGCGGAGCACCGGCTACTCGTAAAACGCTGCAGCGACTGTGGCGTCGAGCACCTGTACCCGCGCCGGCGGTGCTCGTCGTGTCTGAGCGATCGCACGGCATGGCGCGAGCACTCCGGCACCGGCCGCGTCGTCACCTACACCGTGGTCCACCAGGCAGGCAGCCGTGCCTTTCGTGAGCGCGTGCCGTACGTGCTCGCCATCGTCGAACTCGACGGCGGGGCGCGCCTGATGAGCAACGTGCTCGGTGAGCCCGACGCCGTGGCGATCGACATGTCGGTCACCGTCGCGTGGCGCTCGGAGGGAACGCCCGACGATCCCGTGGTCCTCCCGGTGTTCGAACCGGTCGCCGACCGATGAGTCCGACCCCGCTCGCCGGTCTGCGCGTCCTCGAGTCGGGTCCGCTCCTGCCGGTGCCGGCCACGGGCGAGGCGCTGCGCCGTCTCGGTGCCGACGTCATCCGGGTCGAACCGCCCACGGGCGACCCCGCCCGACGTCTGTACGGGGGTTGGTTGTTCGAGTTGTACGGCGCCGACAAGGCGAGCATCGCGCTCGACCTCCGACGTGCCGACGACGCCGAACGTCTGAACGGGGAGATCGAGCGGGCCGATGTCGTGATCGTCGGCCATCGACCCGCAGCGGCGGCTCGCCTCGGCCTCGACCGGGCGTCGGTGCGAGCCCGACGGCCCGCCGCGGTGTACTGCGCGATCGTGGGGCGAGCGTCCGAGGATCCCGACCGCGACCGTCCCGGCCACGACCTTTCCTTCCTCGCCGCATGCGGAGCCCTCACCGAAGCGGCGGGCCCGTCGGCCGAGGGCGCCGCGCCGCACCGGCCGGCACCCCCGGTCGGTGACCTCGCAGCGTCAGCGGTCGCCACCCAGGCCATCCTGGCTGCGCTCCTGACCGACGACCCGGGCGCGTACCCGATCGAGGTCGCGATCGCCGACTGTGCAGCGGCGTTCATGGCGCCGCGCCTCGGCGGTCACGTCGACGCCGGGTTCGGCCCGGCACTCGATCCGGCCAACGACATCTACGAGTGTGCCGACGGTCGTTGGATTGCGATCGCCGCGATCGAGCCCAAGTTCTGGACGGCCCTGGTCGACCGTGTGTTCGGCGACGACCCCGACATCGACGGCCTGCGCCAACTCGGCTCCGCCGAGCGCATCGCCGATCGAGATGCGTGGGCCGTCCGTCTCTCCGAGCGATTCCGTGGTTCACCGTCCGACGACTGGGTCGACGGGCTGCGCGCCGTCGGCGTGCCGATCGACGAAGTACGAACCGGTGCCGAGTACGCCGCCACGGTGGGCGACGACCTCGACCGGTGGCGTGACCGGGCGAACCCGCTCTCGGGGGTGTGGCGTGACTGACGTCGGTCGGGTCGACTACGACGTCGTCGACGGCGTGGCCACGGTCACGCTCGAGAACGCCGAGCGTCGCAACTCCCTGACACCCGCGATGGTCGACGATCTGCACCGGATCTGCGACCGGCTCCACGACGCGACCGACGTGGGCGCCGTGGTGATCCGCGGGGCAGGTGGAGCGTTCTGCTCGGGGCTCGACCGTGAGGTGATCGCCGTCCAGGCCGCCGACCCGGTCTCCGATGCCGGCGTCGAACGGGCCGCCCACGTCTACGCGAGCTTCAGCCGGTTCGGCACGGTGCCGATGCCGGTGATCGCCGCGGTGCGCGGTGCAGCCGTCGGCGCAGGTCTCAACCTGGCGCTCGTCACCGACGTCCGTGTGGTCGCCGACGATGCTCGCCTGCTCGCCGGGTTCACGCGCCTCGGTCTCCACCCCGGCGGCGGATTCTTCTCGCTCGCCGGTCGGAGCGCGGGCCGCGAGGCCGCCGCAGCGCTCGGCATCTTCGGCGAGGAGCTCACGGGTCGCCGCCTGTACGAACTCGGCGGCGCGTGGCGGTCGGTGCCCGACGCCACGGTCGAGGACACGGCGTTCGCGCTCGCCGCGCGTTGTGCCGTCGACCCCGACCTCGCCCGCGCGACGGTGCGGTCGTTCCGCCAATCGGTCGGGCCACCCGCGCTACCACACGCGGTGGCCGTCGATCTCGAGCGGGCCCCGCAGGCGTGGACGTTCCGGCGTGCCGGTCAACGCAACGAGGGAGCCGGAACATGACTCGCTCTGCCGCCGACATCCGTGCCGTGCTGCAGGAACGGCTGCCTCCGGCCGACCCGACGGCGCACGTCGACGTGCTCGGTGCCGGTGTCGATCTGGGCGCCGGCCTCGAACGGTGCCGCGGCTACCTCGAGGCGATGGCGCCCGGGGGCTGGGGGACGCCGGACTGGCCGGTCGAGCACGGTGGTGCCGGCCTCGACGACGACGAACTCGACCGGTTCTACGAGGAACTCGCGGCGTTCGACGTTCCTGACCTGTACCCGGTGCTGATCGGTCTCGGCATGGCCGGGCCGATGATCATCCGGGCGGGGACCGCGGTGCAGCAGGCGCGTTGGCTCGAGCCCACCCGCACCGGTGCGGAGGTCTGGTGTCAGTTGTTCTCCGAACCGGAGGCCGGCTCCGATCTGGCCGGGCTGAGAACTCGTGCGACCGCAGTCGACGGTGGTTGGTGTCTCTCGGGTCAGAAGACGTGGGTCAGTCGGGCTGCGTTCGCCGACTGGGGGCTCGTCCTGGCACGCTCCGGGTCGCTCGAGGCGCGCCATCGGGCGATCACGGCGTTCGTGTTGCCGATGGACCGGCCGGGTGTCGAACTGGTTCCGATCCGACAGGCGAACCGTGACTCCCATTTCAGCGAGGTCTATCTGAACGACGTCGAACTGTCGGACGAGTACCGCCTCGGCGAGGTGGACGGCGGGTGGGCGATCGCGATGGCCACGCTCGCCGCCGAGCGCTCGGTCGCCGCCCGCAGCGGCAGCGCCGGGGTGCCACCCGAGGCCGTCTTCGGCCTGGTGCGCGAGTCGGGCGCCGCCGACGATCCGCTCGTCCGACAGGCCGCCGCCCGTGTGTTGACCGAGCTGAAGTTGCTGCGGCTGGCATCCGACGCACCGGGGCAGAAGATCCGTCTCGCGCGCGCGATGCGTCAGTTCGCCGACCTGTCCGAGTCGGTGCGCGGCGCCCACTCGATGCTGGACGACGACTGGGCGACCGTGCGCCTGACGACACCGTCGCTGTCGATCCGCGGCGGCACCGACGAGATCCAACGGAACGTGATCGGCGAACGGGTGCTCGGCCTGCCCCGTGATCCGGCGCCGCCGCGAAGCTGAACGATCGAACGTGTACATCCATCCCGAACACTCCCGGAGAAGCACCGATGTTTGAGAGTAGGACCGCCAACCTGAGCCAGTGCCTGAGCCACCACCGGCACCGGATCCCCGATCGGGAGGCGGTGATCGACGGCGACCGGCGATTCACCTACGGGGAGTTCGACGATCTGGTCTCCGAGACGGCCGCGGCGTTCCTCTCGCTCGGGCTCGAGGCGGGGGAGGTCGTCGGCATCGTCGACGACAACTCGGCCGAACACCTGGCCCAGATCCTCGCCGCCAACCGGATCGGCGCGATCCCGTCGCCGATCAACTGGCGCCTCGCGGCGGACGAACTCGGCTACATCCTCAGGCAATCGGGTCTGACGGTGCTGTCCGTCGGTGAACGGTTCGTCGAGACCGCCCGTCTCGCCGCCGCCGACGCCCCCGACCTGCGGGTCGTCGTCACCGATGCTGCGACACCGCCGGAGGGTTGGCGCCGGTGGCCCGAACTCCTCGACGAGCACCGTGGTGCCGAGGTGGCCGACGTCCCCGCCGGACTCGACGACCTCCAACGGATCCTCTACACATCGGGCACGACGAGCCGTCCGAAGGGCGTCATGCTGACCCACGGCAACGTGCTGTTCAACACGCTCGGCCAGATCGTCGAACTCGAACTGTCGGCACGGGATCGCATCATGATCTCCGCGCCGCTGTTCCACGTGAGCGGCGGCGACGTCCCCGGGTTCTCCGCGCTGTACGTCGGTGCCACGCTCGTGATCGCGCAGTCGTACCAGGCGTCCGACATCGTCGAGCTGATCGAGCGTGAACGGGTGAGCGGGCTGATTCTCGCCGCGCAGATCCTCAACGGCATCCTGCAGCTCGACATGTCCGATCGCGACCTGACCGAGCTGCGCTTCATCGTGTTCGGCGGCATCGCTCCGCCGATCTACCAGCGGCTGCAGGAGCATCTGCCTCACGTGTGGCTCGTCGAGGCGTACGGCATGACCGAACTCTGCAACGGTGGCGCCTACCTCGATGCCGCCCACGTGCCC
>CAXAWD010000052.1:0-12939 GCA_963972325.1 uncultured Acidimicrobiaceae bacterium | reverse complement strand
GGCTTTGGCCTTCGCCGATAATAACCGCAGATGCGGCCGCCCCGCGCTGTTCGAGCACGTCGACGCAGAGCTCGGCGATCCACTGGTCCGGGTCGTAGGTCTCCTCGCTCGGGAGGTTCTTGAGTTCGATGTTGACGTCGAGACCGGCGCACAGATCGAGGGCCTCTGCCAGGAGGATCACGCCCGACGGCCGGTCGGCCGCCGCCGTCTCGACGACGAGACGGCCGTCGGGGTAACGATCGTCGTGGATCACGACGAGTTGGTCGTCGGCCGATCGTCGAACGTCGAGTTCGACCCCGTCGACATCGAGCGCCGCGAGCTCGACGAACGAGTCTCGGGTGTTGATCGCCGCGCCGACCCCGGTCGTCGTCCCGTGTCCGAACACCTTCATCCGGGCAGTTCACCACACGGCGGTTCGTCCGGCGGACCCGAGCCGCCGCCACGGATCGACGGCAGCGGGGTGCGGGCCCGGGCCGGTGTGCCGGTCAGTCGCCTTCTTTTTGGGCCCGGATCACGAGGGTGGTCGGAACCGGCGAGATGTCGCTGACGCCGAGTTCGAGGATGCGGTCGACACGGAAGTTCGCCCGGTTCAGGTGGATGTGCCAGTCGCCGATCGTGCGACCGACGCTGCCGTACGGAAGTACCTTCGACCCGAACTCGTCGGTGGAGTGCACGCCTGCGAACGGGTGCGGCACCGAGATCACGAACGGGCGGCTCGACTTGAGCACCCGGTGTACCTGACGGAGGAGGCGACCGAAATCGTCGACGTCGTCACCGATCGTGTGGTCGGCGACGACCAGTTCGATCGAGCCGCTGGTGGCGAAGCCGAGGTCGGCGAGATCGGTGACATGGCACTCGACCGTGACCTCGGACTGGGCGGCGGCCGCACGAATCGCCTCGATCTTGGCCTGGTCGGGGTCGATCGCGATCGCTTTGGCGCCGGCGTGCGCGAACGCGATCGCGTTCTGCGAACGACCGATGCCCAACTCGAGTGCCCGTTTGCCGCCGCTGATGTCGCCGCACAGGCGCAACTCGGCATCATCGGGTATGTCTCGTCCGAATGAGATTGCAGGCGTCGTCACGGGACCAGTCTGGCGGATCGGTACCCTGAAGCGATGGGTTTCTCGGTCGGCGCACTGCGTGGAGGTCAGGAACGGCGTGGCATCGTCGACCACCGGCTCGCGAGGCGCATGCTGATCAACCAGGTCCGGCTCGGCCGGATCAGCCGCACCGAGGTCTGCGACGCGCACCCGGAACTGATCCGTGCGGCCAAGAACGTCGGCACCGAGACCGACGCCGACTGCCCGATCTGCGACGACGACAAGCTGCGCATCGTCACCTATGTGTTCGGCTATCGCCTGCCCGCGTCGGGCCGGTGTGTCAGCACCAAGAAGGAGCTGCGACAGTTGGCGGTCCACTCCCAGGGCGAGCTGACGGCCTACGTGGTCGAGGCGTGCCCGGCCTGTCGCTGGCACCATCTGCTGCGCGTGCTCCCCCTCGCCGACTGAACTGCGCCGCACGCTACGTTCGCCGCATGGCGATCGTCCCCGACACGAAGAACTGGACCTGGGTACTCGACGAGGTGTGCCCGGAGTGCGGGTTCGATGCCGCCGGTGTCGATCTTCCCTCGATGGGGGCGCTCGTCCGCGCCAATGCCGCGTCGTGGCCACCGCTGCTCGCCGACACTCGTGCGCGTCGCCGCCCCGCGGACGACCAGTGGTCGGCGACCGAGTACGGGTGCCACGTCCGTGACGTGTTCGCGCTGTTCGACGAGCGGTTGAGCCGGATGCTGACGGAGGACGGCCCGCAGTTCGCGAACTGGGACCAGGACGTCACCGCCGTCGAACAGCGCTACGACCTCCAGGACCCACAGGTGGTGAGCGACGAGCTCGTCGCGGCGGGCGAGGCCTGCGCGGCCCGGTGGGATTCCGTCACCGACGCCGACTGGACGCGCACCGGAGACCGCAGCGACGGGTCGTCGTTCACGATCGACACGTTCGCCCGATACTTCCTGCACGACCCGGTGCACCACCTGGCCGATGTCCGCCGCGGCTACGAGCGGCTCGGTTCGACGCCCATCCGACCCGGGCGGTAACCGCTGCGTCAGAGGCTCGGGTCGTTGGTCTGGCCGTGGGCGGTCCAGTAGTCGTTGATCGCATCTTGGATGCGGAGGTACCAGATCAGGTTGCCGATCAGTGGCAGCAGGAACCACAGACCCCACAGCGTCGTGATCGGGGGTTCCCGGCCGTCGTCGCGATACCGCTGCTCGACCTCGCCGGCGAGCAGGAACATCGTGACCGGCGACACGAGGATCGTCACGATCAGATGCACCACCCCGCCGAGCCCCTTGCCGGAGTAGCGCTGCAACTCGTCGCCGTTCTGATACGACCACACGATCGCCCAGATCCCGCACGTCACGATCGTCAGGAGGATGACGAGCCCGGCCGAGCGGCGTTTGCCCAACTGTCCGGTGTGCGGTGCGACACCGAAGGCGGCCGGTGCCGCCGCTCTCGGCGGTGGTGGGACTCCGGGCCCGCCGGGAGGCGGCGGCGGGGGCGGTGGCATGTCGGTCATGGCCGCACCATAGACCGCACGGTGTGACGGCAGGTGCGGGCCGTTCTCGACTGTGCGACCCGACCGACCGTCCCCCTACGCTGGCTCCCGTGGGAGATTCTTGGTTCGAGTCCGTGGCGGTCGCTCAGCAGCGGGCGAAGAAGCGGCTGCCGAAGTCGGTGTACGGCGCGTTGATCGCCGGAACCGAGCGTGGCAGTTCGATGAACGACAACCTCGGCGCGTTCGACGAACTCGGCGTGCGCCCGATCACCGCCGGTCAGTCCGCGACTCGCGACATGGCGACCGAGGTCATGGGGCAGCCGATGTCGATGCCGGTGATGATCTCCCCGACCGGTGTGCAGGCCGTGCACCCCGACGGCGAGGTCGCGGTCGCCCGTGCCGCTGCCGCACGCGGGGTCGTCATGGGTCTCAGCTCGTTCGCCAGCAAGCCGCTCGAAGACGTCATCGCGGCCAACCCGCAGACGTTCTTCCAGATCTACTGGGCCGGCGATCGTGACTCGATGGTCGAACGCATGGATCGGGCCAAGGCGGCCGGGGCCGGCGGGCTGATCCTCACGCTCGACTGGTCGTTCGTGCACAGCCGCGACTGGGGCAGTCCGAAGATCCCCTCCAAGATCGACCTCGAGACCGTCAGAGCCCACGCACTCGAAACCGCGATCAAGCCGCGATGGCTGCTCGACTGGGTCAAGTCGGGTGGCTTGCCTGCCCTGGGCGTGCCCAACTTCGTGTCGCCCGGCCAGCCGGTTCCCGGCTTCTTCGACGCCTACGGCGTGTGGATGGGCACACCCCCTCCCACCTGGGACGATGTGGCGTGGCTGCGCGAGCAGTGGGGTGGTCCGTTCATGGTCAAGGGCATCGGTCGGGCCGACGAGGCCCGGCGGGCGGTCGATGCCGGCGCCACCGCGATCTCCGTGTCGAACCACGGCGGCAACAACCTCGACGGCACCCCGGCCCCGATCCGTGTCCTGCCCGAGGTCGTCGAGGCGGTGGGCGATCGGGTCGAGGTCGTGATGGACGGCGGCATCCGCCGTGGCAGCGACGTCGTCAAGGCGCTCGCCCTCGGTGCGAAAGCCGTGATGATCGGGCGTGCGTACCTGTGGGGCCTCGCCGCCAACGGCCAGGCAGGCGTCGAGAACGTGCTCGACGTGCTGCGGATGGGCATCGACTCCAACCTGCTGGGGATGGGCAAGTCGTCGATCGCCGAACTCGGCCCCGACGACCTCGTCATCCCCGACGGATTCAGCCCGCCGCCCGTCGGCTGACCGTGCGAACCGGCCGCCAGGGTCGGATCAGGACTCGACGGGCTGGTGTGGGTACTGCGTCAGACACGAGAAGCACCACTCCTCCACCTCCGGTTGAACCTGGGGCCCGCCGTCGGCGCCGGCGTTCGGATAGACACGATGCACCGGCGTCAGGCGGGGTTCGTCGGCACCACAGGACTCGCAGGTCATGGCGCGAACCTACGCGGTGGCCGATGGGTCGTAGCGTGCCGTGCGTGCGACGGGTGACGGCGGCGACGGCGGCGATGCTGTCGATGGTGATGGTGCTGGCCTCGGCGTGTGCGTCCACGGCCGAGGACCCGGTCACGTCGGGGGCGACCACGCCACCGTCCGGTGCGCCCGGCGAGAACGTCGTGTCGACCGGGTCGGTGCCGGGGTCGGATGCTGCTCCGAGCACGGCTGTGGAGCCGTCGCCCGTCGTGTCCACGTCACCGGGGGTGCCACCGGAGGGTTTCGCCACCACGGCTGCCGTCGCGACCGCGCCCGACGGCAGTACGTGTGAGCTGTGCGTCTGGCTGGCCGACACCGCCGACCGCCGGTCGCGCGGCCTGATGTTCGTGACCGACCTCGGGCCGGCCGACGCGATGGCGTTCCGGTATCCGCGACCGCACACCGGGTCGTTCTGGATGAAGAACACGCTGCTGCCGTTGTCGATCGCGTTCTACTCGCCCGACGGTGTGTTCATGGAGGCGTTCGACATGGAGCCGTGCACGAGCGATCCGTGCCCCAGCTACCGGACGCCGTCCGGGTTCCTCGTCGCGGTCGAGGCACCGCAGGGCTCACTCGACGAGTTCGGCCTGGTCGAGGGCAGCACCCTCGATCTCCTCGACCTCCCCTGCGACACCTGACGCCGAGCCGCCGCCTCGCCCCCGCTACGGGCACGGCCGTGTCGCGAAGTTGGGACTCCCGGTCCCAGGATCGCGACGCGGCTGCGGGTGTCGGGGCTGTGTCGCGATGTTGGGGCTCGCGGTCCTATGAGCGCGACCCGGTCGCGGTTTTTGGGGCTTGCGGTCTCAGATTCGCGACGCGCCCGTCCCGTCGTGGGCCGTGTCGCGGTCTTGGGACTCCCGGTCCGAGCACCGCGACGCGGTTGCGGGTGCCGGGGGCGGTGTCGCGATGTTGGGACTGCCGGTCTCAGAACCGCGACACGCTTGCGGATGCCGGGGGCTGTGTCGCGGTCTTGGGGCTCGCGGTCCCAGATTCGCGACGCGCCCGTCCCGTCGTGGGCCGTGTCGCGGTCTTGGGACTCCCGGTCCGAGCACCGCGACGCGGTTGCGGGTGCCGGGGGCGGTGTCGCGATGTTGGGACTGCCGGTCTCAGAACCGCGACACGCTTGCGGATGCCGGGGGCTGTGTCGCGGTCTTGGGGCTCGCGGTCCCAGATTCGCGACACGCTCTGCCTGGCGCGTCGGCCGGGTTGGTTCGACGAAGGCGGGGTCAGGTGGTGGAGGTGGCGGACAGCCAGGCGTCGAACAGGCGGGCGTAGGTGCCGCCGGCCGCGATGAGCTCGTCGTGATGGCCGTCCTCGACCAGGCGGCCGTCCTCGAGCACGAGCACCCGGTCGGCGCGGGCCGCGGTGGACAGCCGGTGCGCGATCGCGATCGTCGTGCGGCCCGCGGCGAGTTTCTCCAATGCGTGCGACGTGCGCACCTCGGTCAGCGCGTCGACCGACGACGTCGCCTCGTCGAGCAGCAGCACGTCCGGGTCGGCGATGCCGGCCCGCAGCAGGGCGACGAGCTGGCGTTCGCCGGCGGAGAGCGACTCGCCGCGTTCACCGACGCCGGTGTCGAGTCCCTCGGGCAGGCTGTCGACCCAGTCGCGCACGTCGAGGTCGTCGACGATCCGTTCGACCTCGTCGCGCCCGGCCTCGGGCCGCGCGAAGCGCACGTTGGCGAGCAGCGTGTCGTCGAACAGGAACGGCTCCTGAGCCACCACCACGAGGCGATGCCGGAGTTCGGTGTCGTCGACCAGCGTGAGCGGCACACCGCCGAGGCGGATCTCACCGATCACCGGATCGGCCATGCGGGCGATCAGGCGTCCGAGCGTGGTCTTGCCGGAACCGGTGGCACCGATCATCGCCACCTGCTGGCCGGCCGGGATGTGCACCGAGATGTGGTCGAGCACCACGTCGTCGTCGAGGTTGCGGTCGGCGCGGCTGCGGTACGAGAAGGTCACGTCGTCGATGTCGACGTCGAGACCGCCCGGAGGCAGCGGTCGGGGGTTCGTCGGTGGCGGTGGTCCGGCGGGGATGTCGAGCACGGTCAACACCCGGCGCAGCCCGGCCACCGCGTTCTGCATCTGGTTGAGGACCTCGGTGAACTCCCAGATCGGTTCGAGGAAGCGATAGGCGAGGAAGATGAACCCGATGAGCGCGCCGGCGGTGAGCCCGCCGGCCGGGCCGACCCAGACGCCGATCGCCACGACGGTGGCGATGGTCACGGCGCTGAACAGGTCGCCGGTCGAGCCCATCAGCGCGCTGATCACGTTGGCGCGCACCTGTGCCTGTCGGCGGGCACCCACCGCGTCCTTGGTGCGCTTCCGGAACAGCGAACCGGCCTGGTACGCCCGGATCGTCTCGGCGCCGGTGACGAGTTCGCTGAGCGCCGCCAACATGTCGCTGTTGCGCTCGCGCACCCGGTCGTAGGCGTCACGAAGGTAACGCTGCACGAACTGCAGCACGGCGAAGAGCGGCACCGCGAGACCGATCACGATCAGCGCGAGGAGCCAGTTGTAGGCGAGCATCACCCCGGCGACGATCACCATCAGCGTGCTGTTGATCAGCAGCGACAGGCCACCCCAGCGGAAGAACTCGGCGAGCGTCTCGATGTCGCTGGTGACGCGTGCGACGAGCGAACCGCGTCGCTCCTCGTTGTGGTCGGCCAGGCTGATCCGGTGGATGTGTGACACCAGCCGGCCGCGGAGGTCGTTGAGCGCGTGCTCGCTCCGCGTGCCGAGCCGGACGATCGCGGTGCGCTGACACCACGCGGCCGCGAACTGGGCCACGACACCGATGACCGCACACCACACGACGAACCGGATGTCGACGCCGTCGTCCTGGTCGATGATCCCGCGGTCGACGGCCTGCTGGACGACGATCGGCACCACGACGCGACCGCCGGCACCGAGCGCCGCGATCAGCCAGGTGAGCCCGAGACCCTGGCGGAGCACGGGCGCTTCCTCCAGCCCGCGTCCGATCGCGTTCGCGGCGGTGAACCGCCCCATCGGCTCGCTCACGACACACCTCCCGCCGGTGCGGCGCGGTCGGCCTCGAACGCCTCGACGAGCGCCCGGTACTCGGGCACGGTGTCCATCAGATCGTCGTGGGTGCCGTGGGCGGCGACCCGGCCGTTGGCGATGTAGACCACGTCGTCGGCCAGCGACACCGTCGACGGGCGTGACGCGACCATGACGACGGTGGCGTCGGACAGAGTGGTCCGCAGATTGTCCAGCACCGTCATCTCGGTGGCCGGGTCGAGCGCCGAGGTGGTGTCGTCGAGGAAGAGCAGGTCGGGGCGCCGGGCGAGGGCGCGCGCGAGGGCGACCCGCTGCCGTTGGCCGCCGCTGAGCGTGACGCCACGTTCGCCGACCACGGTGTCGAGGCCGGACGGCAGGTCTCGCACGAACTGCTCGGCCGAAGCGAGACGCAGCGCCTCCCAGACGGCGTCGTCGTCGAGATCGTCGTCGATCACGATGTTGTCGCGAACGGTGCCACCGAACAGGAACGCCTCCTGGAACACGACGGCGCGGGTGCCGTCACGCAGGGAGACGGTGCCCTCGGTCGGTGCGAGCATGCCGGACAGCAGATCGATCAGCGTCGACTTGCCGGAGCCGGTGGGGCCGACGAACGCCGTCACGGAACCCCGGGCCACCTGCAGCGAGGCGTGGTCGATCACCGGCTGCTCTTCGTCGGGGAACCGGAAGCTCACCTCGTGGAGCTCGAGCGCGGACGGAGCGGCCGACGTGCCGATCGCCCGCTCGGGATCGAACTCGAGGGGGTCGTCGGCCGTCGCCCGGATCCGCCGATAGCCGGCGTAGGAGTGAGGGAGCTCGGACAGGGCGTATCCGATCAGGCGCAGCGGGAACACGAGCAGCGTGAACATGTAGATGAACCCGGACAGCTCACCGACGCTGACCTCGCCGGCGTCGACCCGGTAGGCGCCGAGCACCACCAGCCCGATGTTGGCCAGCGACGGCAACACCTCGAGGACGGCTTCGAAGTTGCCGCGGATCCTGACCGCGAGGACGCGGGCGTCACGGATCTTCTCGGACATCACCGAGAGCCGGGTGGTCTCGCGCTCCTGGGCGCCGTACGCCTTGATCAGCTGAACCGCCTCGAAACTCTCGTGCACGTCGCCGGAGAACTCGCCGATCGCCTCCTGGGCATCGTCGAAGTGGACGGTGACCCGGTTCTGGTAGATGACGTTGAGGATCATCAGTACCGGGAACACGGCGACGGCCGCCAGCCCCATGATCCAGTCGGTGTAGAGCAACCAGGCGCCGGCTACGACGACCATGACGATCGTGCCGGTCGCGAACGGGATCGGGGCCATCACACTGACGCTGGTGTCGACGTCGACACCAGCCCGGGCGAGCAGTTGTCCGTCGGATTGCCGTTGGTGCCAGCTGGCCGGCTGGTCGACCAGCTGGTCGACGACCTGGTCGCTGAGCGAGCCGGCCATCCTCCACTGTGCGATGCCGGCGAACGAGCGTCGCACGACGACGCCGATGATGCGCACGACGCCGACCCCGAGGATCAGGCCGCATCCGAGCAGGACGGTGCCGGTCGACACGTCGACGCCGTCGTCGAGGTCGAACCGGGGCACGATCACATGGTCGATGTTCCACTGGACCGCGATGCTCGACGCGACCGTGGCGAGCGCGAACAGCAACGCACCGCCGACCGCGATCGCGAAGTGTCTGGGGTGCAGGCGGATCAGGCCGCGAACGAATCTGGCGTACTCGCGTAGACGCACTCGTTCCTCGGGCGGTTTGGGCACGGAACGTTTCTACCAGCGAGCCGGTGCGCGATCGCGGTGACTTCCGTCGTCGGTTCCGCCACGACAGCGGTGAGCGGCCGAGGCCCTGCGTCGGTACTGTCACCGGTATGGCACGACCAGGCAGCGGTATCGGTCGTCGGCTGCGACAGGCCGGCACCACTGCGTTCCGAGAGGCGGAGCGCCGCGTCGACGAACGTCGCCACGCGATCCCGGCCGGCCGGTCCGGTCCGCCGCGTCCGCTGGCCGAGATCCAGGCCGAGGTCGACTCGCTCGTCGGGCTCGAGTCGGTGAAGGAGCAGGTGCGCACACTGATGGCGTTCCTCCAGATCCAGCGTGAGCGTCAACGCCGCGGACTCAACGAGGTGCCGACCAGCCAACACCTGGTGTTCCTCGGCAACCCTGGCACCGGCAAGACCACGATGGCGCGCCTCGTCGCCGAGATGTACGGCTCGATCGGCCTGCTCGAGCGGGGTCACCTCGTCGAGGTCGACCGGGCCAACCTCGTGGGTCAGTACGTGGGGCACACGGCGTTCAAGACCAACCGGGCAATCAGGCGTGCGCTCGACGGCGTGCTGTTCATCGACGAGGCGTACGCCCTCGCTCCGCCGGGCCCCAAGAGCCTCGACTTCGGTTCGGAGGCGATCGAGACGCTGATCAAGCGGATGGAAGACCACCGCGAGCGACTCGTGGTGATCGTGGCCGGGTATCCGAAGCTGATGCACCAGTTCCTGGACTCCAACCCGGGGTTGCGGTCACGCTTCGCCCGAGAGATCGAGTTCCCCGACTACACGAGCGACGAGCTGGTCGAGATCACCACCGCGATGACGGAGGGCGCGCAGTACCACCTCGCGGCGGGGGTCGACGACGTGCTGCGAACGATCTTCGACCGGGCGCATCGTGCCGACGGGTTCGGCAACGGCCGGTACGCGAGAAACCTGTTCGAGCAGGCGATCAACCGGCAGGCGCTGCGGTTGGCCGAGGGCGACATCGGCGCGCTGCGCGCCGAGGAACTGTCGACCCTCACCGGCGACGACTTCGAGTCGGCGGCCCGCCTGCTCTCGGCGGGCGCCGGCGCCGGCTGAGTACGGCTCGGTACGGCTCGGCCTGGTTCGGCCGGCTCACCGCGATCGACCCGGTCAGTCGAGGAATGCGACGAGCGGGTTCATCGGAGCGTCGGTGAACTCGACCGTTTCACCGAGTTCGAGGTCGTCGTCGATCGGTACGACCTCGGTGGTGCCGGTCATGGTGGAGCGAACGACCGACCTGCCGTCGGGGGCGAGCGTGGCGCCGCGGACCCGGCCGAGCGAGACCGAGCCCTCGGCACCGATCACTTCCACGAGGCCGGCGCGTTCGCCGAGCACGGTGCAGCCGTCGGCGGATGTGCCGATCACGTCGACGCCCGACAGGTCGGCCAGTTGATCACCGGTCTCGAGCGACACGAGCGAGTGGTAGGCGTCGTCGCCACCGACGGGCAAGCAGGCCCACGACGGGTGGGGTGTCACGGTGTCGACCGGTGAAGTGAACGTGGTGGTGAAGATCGTGCGGCCGTCGAGGTCGATGACGGCCTCGAACGCCGGGCCGGTGACCACCAGGCGGTCGCCGTCGAAGGTGGGACGCACCGACGCGACCGTGCTGCCGGACGGCACGGCGACCTGCCCGAGCCGTTCGGCCTCGGTGGCGCCCCCGGTGATGCGGTAGACGCCACCGTCGATGCCGACCATCAACAGGTCGTCGCCGACCATCACGCCCCCGGCGGGGATCGGGGTGGGCACCCGGGCCTTGCTGTCGCGTTCGTAGTCGAGCAGTTCGATGTCGGCCTGACCGCCGATGGTCTGGCTGGTGACGACCCGTTCGCTGCTCAACGCGACGGGCTGCGATCCGAAGAACGCGACGTCGGCCGAGCCGCTCCGCACGACGATCGTCTGGAAGCTCGATGCGTCGGCCACGGCGAACGACGTGGCGTCGGCCGACCAACGGACCGTCTCGGCGAACATCAGAGCATCGGCGAAGATCTGTGGCTCGGCCTGTTGCGCCAATGCGCCGACGTCGAGTTGCTCGCCGGTGGCGACGTCGACGATCAGGACGTCGCCACCCGTCTCGTCGCCGATGATCAGATGGAGCGTTCCCGGCGTGCGGATCGGCGTGATCGTATTGGTGCGCGCGATGGGGATCACGGACTGCTCACCGTCGCCGTCGAGCACGACCCGGTCCGAGCCGACGAGTGCCATCCGAGTGCCGACCGAGTGGACCTCGGTCACCCGACCGACCCCTTCGGCGGCGCTGACGACCTCGCCGTCGCCGTCGACCACGACCACGTCGCCGGAGGTGCGGTCGATGAGCGCGACCCCGTCCCACGAACCGCCCCCGCCGCCGCCCGAATCGTCGTCGCCACGCACGACCGTGTAGCCGATCACCCCGAACGCAACGATCGCCATGATGGCGACGGTCGTGACGAGCATCCGCCGTGCGGCGTAGTTGGGAGGGGTCGTGGGGCGCGCGGTGCCGTCCGTCGGCGTTCTCGACGGGGGTGTCGGCGTGTCGGACATCGGTGTGGACTGTAGGCAACCGAGCACCGCGGTGCGTCACTTGTCACACGATTGTCGCCGGGTACCATCGGCCGAGTGGAGATCACCTGCCCGCGCTGCCAGTCGACGACCGAGGCCAGGTTCTACGGTCCGTGCGAGTCGTGCCGCGACCAGTTGCGTGCGATGTTCCGCAGCGAGGGCCGGGTCGTCGAGGTCGCGGAGTACGAGCCGAAGATGAACGTCACCCCCAACGCCGTCGCCCTCAAAGACTGATCGCGAGTTGTGCCAGGCACAACTCGCGATGTGGTGTCCCGTCCGTGCCACTGGAGAACCCCGGAACCGTCGCTATCCTGACGGTCTCCCAACTCGGGGACGTAGCTCAATTGGTAGAGCATCTGCTTTGCAAGCAGAAGGTCGTGGGTTCGATTCCCATCGTCTCCACCAGGTCCGACCAGGGGCATGATGCGCTTGGAGGCAGTCCGGCGAATCGTGGATGTATCAGCTGCCGTGCGTCAGCACGGTACGACTCAGGGGAACGAGGAAATGGGCGCGACCGGGTTCTCGGGATCGCCTGCCGCAAGCTCGACCCACGTCGAACCCGGTGCCAACGCGATTGGATCGCCGTTCTCGTCGAGGAACGCGATCGGTTCGTTCTCCGCCGACCGCTCCCATCGGCCTTCGACCGCCTTGCCGTCGCTGAACACGACCGCCAGCCCTTCGCCGACCGTTCGCGCCTCCGGGCTGTTGACATCGATCGCGCTGCGACCGTACGCAACCACCATGACGACGACATTGGTCGAAGCGATCGGCCCGTGGGTGACATCCACGTGCTCAACGCCGTCCTGCGAACGTCGCCACGAGCCAGCTGCCGCATCCCAATTCCACCCCACCACGAGATCACCGATACGGAGGTCGAATCCGGCGATCTCGGTACCGACGAAGCTCTCCCCCGGGAACGTGTACTCGAACTGCTGCCGTGGTGCCCCAGCATGATCGCTCGGGGTCTGGTCCCACAGTGACTCGGTGTCGTTGTAGAGATCGTGTGGACCGACACCCGGACCTCGGAAGTAGCCGGCCGCACCCAAGAGGGCGCTGAGGTCGACGACCGGCGCCTCGGCGATCAACCTGTTCACGCCCGGGTTGCCGCCACTCCAGGCGTACAGCGGCACGTCGAGCGGTGCGAGCAGCGCCACGTCGTGCGATCGACCTGACCGGATCGGCCCGACCAGATCCGAATCGTTCGTGTGCAAGACGGCGAGAAAGCGCGTGAATCCTCCCTCGACGATCTGCTCGTACACGATGTCGGCGACCGCCAGCCCCGAGTGGTTCTGGCGAGCGTCCGGGTGATTGTCGATCGTGACGGCCAACGCCGGCCGGCCGATGACATCGGCACCACCCGTGATCAGCTCACCCGTCAACGGCTGTCGGATCACGTCGGGCGGCGCCTCCGCGCTCTCGGCGGTTGCGTCGGCCACGATGGTCACGGTCGCCGCGTCCGGTGTGGTCGTGCTGCCGACCGTGTCCTGCGCACGGTCATCGCCACCACTGCACGCAGCAAGAGTGA
>CAXAWD010000051.1:0-12964 GCA_963972325.1 uncultured Acidimicrobiaceae bacterium | reverse complement strand
CCACCTTCACGCACCTCGATGCCACCACCGAACTTTCACGCCAGGTCGCGGCGCTCGGCATCTACCCGGCGGTCGACCCGCTGGCGTCGACCTCGACGATCCTCAGCCCGGAAGTCGTCGGTGACCACCACTACAACGTGGCGCGTCGTGTGCAGGAGAACCTCCAGCGCTACAAGGAGCTGCAGGACATCATCGCCATCCTCGGTCTCGACGAACTCTCCGACGAAGACCGCCTGACGGTCAACCGGGCCCGCAAGATCCAGCGATTCCTCTCGCAGCCGTTCTTCGTCGCCAAGGTCTTCACCGGCCTCGACGGCGAGTTCGTGCCGGTCGAGGAGACCGTCGAGAGCTTCGACGCCATCCTCAACGGTGAACTCGACGACGTGCCCGAGCAGGCGTTCCTCAACGTCGGCGGTGTCGAGCAGGTGCTCGCCAAGGCCAAGGCCCTCCAGGACAGCTGACATGGCCAACCTCATGACCGTCGAAGTGGTGTCGCCCGAGCAGGTTCTCTACTCGGGCGAGGCGACCATGGTCATCACGCGCACGCTCGGCGGCGGCGAGATCGCCTTCCAGCCGGGCCACGCGGCCTTCCTCGGTGCGCTCCAGGAGTGCCACACTCGCGTGTTCCTCGACGGCGGCGCCGTCGAGAACATCGCGGTCCACGGCGGTTTCGTCGAGGTCAGCAACAACACGGTGTCGATCCTCAGTGATTCGGCCGAGCTCGGTGCCGACATCGACATCGAGCGGGCCAAGTCAGCCAAGGACCGGGCCGAGAGCGCGCTCCGTCACGAGCACGACGCCGAAGCCGTCAGTGCGTTGAGCCGGGCCCACGCCCGCCTCAACGCCGCCGGCGTCTCGGTCTGACCCACTGCGTGCGACGCCGCCGTAGCGGCTCGTCTACTTCACCCAGAGTTCGACGCCGATCAACACGAGCACGATGAGTACGGCGGCGACGATTCGCTCGGTCCGCTCGCTGTCGGTCTCGACGCTGCGCCAGCGCGCCCGCTGGATCGTCGCGTCACCGAGTCGGCGCCGGGCGGTCCGCCAATAGCGGGCACGGACGCTCATCCCGACGGAGAACAGAGCGACTCCGGTCAGCCACGCGACCGCGAACGTGCCGACCGACCGAGCGAGCAGACCGAACCCGAAAGCGAGGACCGACGCGACGATCCACGCACCGCCGGCGTTCCGGCCGAGCGCGACGGCGACGTCGGCCAGTTCGTCCTCGCGGGACATCGGAGCGAGGTCGTGGTCTCGCACGAGTACGACATCGGGTCTCGTCGCCACCGTCTTGAGCCGCTGCCGTGGGAGCCGGGTGCCCCGGCGGAGAGAAGGCCGGCGCGCTGTACGGTGGCGTATGGCCCACTACCCGTTCTCCTCCGCGCTCGTCACCGGTGCCTCGTCGGGGATCGGTGAAGTGATGGCTCGCAAGCTCGCCGCGGCCGGGGTCCCCGTCGTGGTCGTCGCTCGGCGAGCCGATCGTCTCCGGGCGATCGCCGACGAGTTCGACGGCGTCGACGTGCTGGTCGCGGACCTCCTGACGATGTCCGGTCAGCGGGCGGTCGTCGAACGGATCGCCGATGCCGACCGGCCGATCGACCTCGTGGTCAACAACGCCGGCTTCGGTACCAACGGCCTGGTCCACGAACTCGATCCCGATCGCCTGGCCGACGAGGTCGAGCTGAATGTCGCGGCGCTCACCCGGCTGAGCCAGGCCGCGGTGGCAGCGATGGTGCCGCGTGGCCGGGGTTGGTTGCTGAACGTGTCGAGTGTGGCGAGCTTCCAGCCGGCGCCGCGGCTCGCCGTGTACGCCGCGACCAAGGCCTATGTCACGAGTCTGACCGAGAGCTTGCACGAAGAGGTCAAGTCACACGGTGTGCACGTCACGGCGCTGTGTCCGGGCCTGACGAAGACCGAGTTCCAATCGGTCAGCAACACCGACCGGTACGCAAGCGACTTCCCGGACATCGCCTGGACCAGCCCGGAACACGTGGTCGACGAAGGGCTCTCGTCGGTCATCGCCAACCGGACGCTGGCGGTGCCGGGAACGCAGTACAAACTGCTCAGCGCCGCCGCGAACGTCACGCCGCGGTGGATGAAGCGCCGCATGTCGGCGATGGTTCAGCGGGCATGAACCGCTGGTCGACCGGCATCAGCGGCCCGAACGACGTCGCTCAGGTGTAGTCGATCGCGCTGAACTCTTGGAGCTTGCGCACACGGTGGCGGGCGTCGATGAAGCGCACGGTGCCGCTGCGTGACCGCATGACGAGGCTCTGGGTGCGTGCCCCGCGGGAGTCGAAGCGCACCCCGCGCAGCAACTGGCCGTCGGTGAGCCCGGTGGCGGCGAAGAAGCAGTTGTCGCCCTGGACCATGTCGTCCTGGGTGAACACTCGATCGAGATCCATGCCGGCGGCTTCCATCGCGTCGCGCTCGGCGTCGGATTGCGGGCAGAATCGGGCCTGCTGCTCGCCGCCCATCGCCTTGAGCGCCGCGGCGGCGATGACACCCTCGGGGGTGCCGCCGATGCCGAAGAGCACGTCGACGCCGGCATCGGGCCAGGCGCTCGCGATCGCGCCGTAGACGTCGCCGTCGTTGATCAGACGAATGCGAGCACCACTGGCCCGTACCTCCTCGATCAGTTCGGCGTGCCGGGGCCGATCGAGGATGACCGCGGTGAGGTCGCGGACGCTCTCTTGCTTCGACTTGGCGATCCAGCGCAGGTTCTGCGTGGGGCTCGCCGTGATGTCGATCGCGCCGACGCACTCGGGCCCGACGGCGATCTTGTCCATGTAGAACGACGGGCCGGGGTCGAGCATGCTGCCGCGTTCGCTGACGGCGATCACCGACAGGGCGTTGTTGAGGCCCTTGGCGGTGAGGGTGGTGCCGTCGATCGGGTCGACGGCGACATCGACGAGCGGTTCGTTGCCGTCGCCGACGTGCTCGCCGTTGTAGAGCATCGGAGCTTCGTCCTTCTCGCCTTCGCCGATGACGACGATGCCGTCCATCTGGACCGAGGAGAGGCTGAGCCGCATCGCGTCGACCGCAGCTCGGTCGGCGCCCTCCTTGTTGGCGCGGCCGACCCATCGGGCCGAGGCGAGGGCGGCGGACTCGGTGACTCGCACCAGTTCCATCGCGAGGTTGCGGTCGGGGCGTTGTGCAGCCGGGCTGGGCATGCCACCACCGTAGTGGTGGCATGCCCGGTCGGTGCCATTCCTGCAGCTACCTGCCTGGTCCGGCTCGTCGCCGGAGCCGACGGCCGGCCGGTCTGGCGTCCCGGCGCAGCCGACTGGCGCCGGCGATGCGCCGCAGCTCGGCATGGCGTTCGTCGGCCAGTTGGTGCAGCAGTTCGGGGCTGGATTGGAACATGGTGGTTCCCTTTCTGTGTGTTGGTGGTGGGCTCGAGGCCCGCGGGCGCGACGGCGCGCGGGCGGAGGTGTGCGACGAAGCGGCCACGGCACGCGCAGCGCGAACGGGTCGCAGCGGAGCGGGGTACGGAGCGTCGGCGGCGGGTCAGCCGGCGGCGGGAGCGAGGCCGGGGCACATGGACACGGCCTGGTCGGTGAGCTCGCGGATCTCGCTGGTCTCGATATCGCTGATGTTGTCGATCATCGGTCGTGTCCTCCTCTCGGTTCTCGGGTCGGCGCATACTCTGCCCGGTCGGACCCGGGCCAGTCAACGAGGTTTCGGGCTCGCGGGGACGCCTACGCTCCGACCCGTGGAAATCACCGTCGACATGTGCCTGTCCGGACGCGACCTGACCGAACCGAAACTGTCTCCCGACGGGGAGCTGGTGGCGTTCGTCGCCCGCTGGGGGAGCAACACGGCGATCATGACGGTGCCCGCCGCGGGTGGACCCGAACGCATCCTGACCACCGAGCCGGCACCCGCTCCGGGGCGCGGCCTCGGTGGTGGTTGCTTCGCGTGGTTGCCCGACGGTTCGGCGATCGTGTACGCCGGTCGCGACGGCGACCTCTGGCTGCAGCCGGTGCCGGGTGGTCCGGCGCGACGCCTCACGGACGTCGGGGAGGGGCGACGCTGCGAGGCGCCGGCGATCTCCGTGTACGGAAACCGGGTCGCGGCCGTGGTCGACCAGGCCGAGGTCTGGGAGTGGGGCCTCGCCGACGGCACCGCCGAGCGACTCGACGACGGGTCGGCCGACTTCGTGTTCGACCCGAGCCCGATGCCGGCGGGGTTCGATGCCGGTTGGATCTGGCAGGCATGGAACGTGCCGGACATGCCCTGGGACGCGAGCCGGGCCGCGTTCGCGGTGCGGACGGCGAACGGGGAGTGGAACCGGGGCGAGTACGTGCCGGCAGCGAGTATCCAGCAGCTCCGCCACCACCCCGACGGTCGTGGGCTCAGCGTGCGAGACGACACGGGCTGGCTCAACGTCTGGCTCGGCGATGAGCCGCTGGTCGACGAGCCGCACGAACACGCCGGCCCGACCTGGGGAGCCGGACAGCGCTCGTACGCGCTGTCGCCCGACGCCACCGCGCTCGCGTTCACCCGCAACGAGGGTGGGTTCGGCCGGTTGTGCGTCGTCGACATCCACACCCGGGTCGTGCAGGAGATCGCCCGGGGCGTGCACGGCCAGTTGACCTGGGTCGGCGATCGGCTCGTCGCGCTCCGTTCGGGGGCCCGGACGCCCACGCAGATCGTCGCCTACGACGCCACGTCGTGGCAGCGCACCGTGCTCGCGATCGGACCGGTCGGTGGGTGGGAGCAGGTCGACCTGCCCGAGCCGGAACTCGTCGAGGTCGACCGCGACGGCGTCATGCTGCACGCCCGCCGCTTCGTGGCCGGGCGGGGTCGCACGATCTGCTGGGTGCACGGTGGCCCGACCGATCAGTGGCAGGTCGAGTTCATGCCGCGGATCGCGTACTGGTGGGCGCAGGGCTGGGACGTGTTGGTGCCCGATCCTCGTGGCACCACCGGTCACGGTCGTGCGTACCAGCAGGCGCTCCACGGCGAGTGGGGGCGCCGCGACGTCGACGACACCGCCACCCTGTTGCGCGCCCATCACGCCGAAGGTCGGGGCACATCCGAGCGCACCGTCCTGATGGGGAGTTCCTCGGGCGGCCTCACCGTGCTCGGGATGCTCGCCCGTCATCACGGTCTGGCGGCCGGCGGCGTGGTCCGCTATCCGGTCGCCGACCTGGCGGTGCTCGCCACGGCGAGCCATCGGTTCGAGGCCCACTACACGCTGGGCCTGGTCGGCCCACTCGACGACACCGACACCTACCGGGACCGCTCGCCGCTCTCCGTCGCGGCCGACATCGACGTGCCGCTGCTCGTGTTCCACGGCGACAGCGACCCGGTCGTACCCTTGTCGTCCTCCGTCGACCTCGTCGAACGGATGCGCGCCGCCGGCGGCGACGTCGAGCTCGTGGTCTACGAGGGGGAGGGACACGGTTTCCGTGACCCCGAACATCAACGCGACGAGTACCGGCGGATCGGCGAGTTCCTGGCGAACGTGGTCGGCGGTCGGTGACGGGTAGCGTCACTCGCATGGCAATTCTGAGCAAGTCGGGCGGCGAGGACGGGGAGGATCGCGTCGACGCCGCCGCCGGCACGCCCGATCCGTTCGGCATCGATTTCGATCCGAACGACCCCGACCAGACCAAGGTCCACTACAACCTGACCGGATGGGGTTTCGAACAGCGGGCCGAGTTGTCGGAGACGTTGGCCGAACGCGGCGTGCCGCACGTCTGGGACGAGGAAGAACTCGTCGTCCCCGAAGAGATCGAAGCCGCGGTCGATGCGTTGTTCGACGAACTCGAAGCCGAGATCGGGCCGTTCCCCGTGCCGTTGCTCGAGGGTGACCCGTCGACCGAGTTCGGGCTCGACGAGTGGCCGGCGCGTGACATCGAGACGTTGCGGGAGGCCATCGTCGACGCCGAGATCCCACACCTCTGGCAGGGGCGAACGCTCCTGGTCGCCCAAGACGCCGAAGACGTCGTCGACGACCTGCTCGACGCGATCGAGGCCGGCGACGTGGCGATCATCGACGAAGACGCCGAGGCGCCCGACGGTGCACTCCACGACCTGTACGTGGCAGCCGATCGACTCGCTCGTGACGCGACCCACTCCGCCGGTCGCTCCACCGTGCTCGAACTCGTACCCCAACTGTCGCCGACGGTGCCCCCGTACGGCATGGCCGCCGGCGCATGGGGTGTCATCGTCGGCCACGCCCAGGCGCTGGTCGAACGCTTCGAAGAGGGCGCCGACGCCGAGCTGCTGTCCACACAGGCCGATCAGCTCCGTACCGTCTGCCGCCCGTACGTCTGACCTCGATGCTCCTCGCCGAACTCGAGGTCTTCCACACCCGGCCGGCGGTCCCGACGCGCCGGGTCGCGCTCGGACATCTCGTCCTGCCGGTCGAACCGGCTCCCGGGTTCGGCGGGTTGCTGCTCGGCGCCGTCGTCGCGAATCACATCGCCGGCGTCGACATCGAACTCCAGGGTGACGTCGCCCGGCTGATCACGGAGATCGAACGTGGCGACCGGGTGGTGCAGCCCCGTCTCCGACACCGGTTCCAGATCGACCGCCACGGCCTGTCGCACAGCACACATCGGATGATCGGCGACGACGACGACATCGAGTTCGACTTCGGCACCAACGGCAGCGATCTCGCGCAGGTGCTCGGTGCCGTGTATGCACTCGAACGCCTCGAAGTGACGAGTCGACGAGTGATCGCTCCCGTGCTCTTGAAGGCCACCCGCTGGCGGGGCCCGATCGGCCCGGCCCTGATCGCCCACCTGGCTGGTTCGGAGTCGGCGACCCTGACGGCGCTCGCCGATCCACGGGCGTGGGCGATGGAGTTGCTCGGGTTCGCGGCCGACGCACCGGAGCCGTCCAAGCGCGAGGTCACGAAGCAGTACCGTGTTCGCATGCGCGATGTGCATCCCGATCACGGTGGGGCCGCGGTCGACGCGAGCAAGGCGATCCTCGACCTCAACGCCGCGCGCCGCATCCTCAGCGACAAGTCCGACGGCTCGGTCCTCCCGTGACACTGCTGCTGTATCCGGGCGCCGGGTCCGATTCGTCGCACTCGTCGCTGGTCACCACCGAACGCTGGGTCGCGCCCCATCCGTGCATCCGTGCCGACTTCCCGTACCGCAAAGAAGGCCGCCGGGCACCCGATCGAGCGCCGAAGCTGCTCGCATCGATCCGCGAGCAACTCGACGAGATCGACCCCGACGCGCCGCTGGTGATGGGTGGCCGTTCCATGGGCGGTCGGATGTGCTCGATGATCGCCGCCGGCGCCGACGGGCAGCCGCCGCCCGACCAGCTCGTCGGGCTCGTGTTGATCTCGTGCCCGCTGCACCCGCCCGGCAAGCCCGACCGGCTGCGGGTCGAACACCTGCCCGACATCAAGGTGCCGACGTTGTTCATCTCCGGCACGAACGACCCGTTCGGCTCACCCGCCGAGTTCGCCGAGTGGACGGCCACGATGCCCAAGCGGGCGAAGGTCAGCCACCTGTGGCTCGAGGGCAAGCGGCACGACGTCAAGGGCGCCGATCACACCATCGCCGGTGCGATCAGAGACTTCCTCGACCGCTGGGCGGGCTGACGGCCCGGTCGACCGGATTCAGGTCTTCGAGTTCCCGGTGCGCCGTCTCGGGGAACATCGTCAGCACCACCGCCACCACCACGAGTTGGGCGAGCGCCACCAGTCCGATCGCCTGACCGTACGACCAGCCGCGGTCGAGGAGTTGTCCGACCAACAGGAGGCCGACGATGCCGCCGAGCAGGGCCGACGCGGTCAGCAGGCCGGCGGCGCGGCCCCGGTTGCCGGTGGGGAACAGCTCGGCCCGGTAGACGGCGAGCGCCGGCAGCGAGATGCCTCCGATGAACCCGCCGGCGAACGCCGCGATCCACATCGGTGGGCCGTCCACGACGAACGACGCGAGGATCAGCGCCGTTGCCGTCGGCACCGTGAGGGCGATCAGGCGCCGACGCCCACGCACGTCGGCCAGCCGTCCGCCGATCACCAGGCCGATCCCGGCGGGGGTGGCCGTCGTGAGGGTGAACAGCGAGATCGTGCCGGCGTCGAACCCGCGGATCTCCCGCAGATAGCGGTTCTGGAAGAAGCTTGCCGGAGCGACGAAGAAGTTGGCGCAGATCGCCACTGTGGCGAGGATCGCGAACCGGCTCCGGTCGAGACGCGGTGCCACGACGTGGTCGCGGACGAAGCGTGCCGTCTCCGGAAGGCGTCGGGTGATGTCGACCGCGACGACGAGCCAGATCAGGGTGACGAGATACACGTACCGCCACCCGCTGTCGCCGAGGTCGGCGAGCGGCAGGGCCATCACGGCGATGCCGGCACCGAGGCCGCTCGCCATCGCCATGATGCTGACCGCGTAGGCGCGGCTGTTGCGCGGCATCTCCTCGGCGACGACCACGGCGATCAGGAAGTCGAGCGCGAGGCCGAGCGGTCGACCGACCGCCTGTGTGGCGACCAGCAGCGGAAACGTCGGAGCGAACGCGCCCAGCGCCGTGATCGTCGGAGCCGCCCACGCGACGAGTCGCATGACCTTCTGTCTGCCGACCCGGTCGGCGAGCACCGCGAAGGGCACGGCCAGGATGATGCCGCCACGGACGACGGCACCGGCGACGCTGAACCCGACGTCGCCGATCCCGAAGTCGTCGGCCGCGAACTGGGCGGTCTGTGTGAACAGCGTGTTGGTGAACGCCGACGACATCGATGCGGCGGCGAGGAGTCCGAGCACCAGGGCCTGGCGTGGGTCGATCCGGTCGGGCGGGGCCCACCACGGGGGAGTCGAGCGTGCCGGTTGGTCGAGGCCGCGGCCGCGCCGCGCCAGATGCGCCCACACGGGAAGTGCGAACAACCAACCGAACCAGGGGATCCGGAGCCGGTACGACGTCGTTTCGACGATCCGGTCGTCGAACACCGCCACCCTTCGCTCGTACGATCGGAACGGCCCTTCGGCCTGTGTGAACGACGTGGTGCCGTCGGCGGTGCCCTCGGCACGCTCGCGCACGAGGTCGTGGCGTTCGGCGAGCAGCCGTTCGCGGGCGGCGCCGTCGTTCGGCCACACGCGGGTGGCCGACCGGGTGAACACGGGCGGAGCATAACGCCGTCGGCCGGCTCGGGCCCAGGAGCCCCGCGTCCCTCATCGGGCCACGGAACCCTCGTCGATCGGCATACTGTGAAGGTGATGTCCGACCCCGAGCGATGTATCCGGGTGCATCACGCGGCTCCCCTGCGTGGTGAGGTGCTGGTGCCCGGTGCGAAGAATTCGGTGCTCAAGCTGATGGCCGCGAGCCTGCTCGGCGACGGCACGTTCGAGATCACCAACGTGCCCGGCATCGTCGACGTCGGCATCATGGCCGAACTGCTCCGTGCGATCGGGGTGCACGTGACCGAGACCCCCGAGTACGGGGTCGTCACCATCACCAACCACGGCGACCTCACACCGCTCGCTCCGTTCGAGCTGGTCGAGAAGATCCGGGCGTCGATCAACGTGCTCGGGCCGCTCTTGACCCGGTGTGGCGAGGTCACGATCGCGATGCCGGGCGGGGACGACTTCGGCACCCGTCCGATCGACATGCACATCGCCGGTCTCGAGGCGATGGGCGCCACGTTCGAGTACGACGGCGGCACGGTGATGGCCCGGGCCGAGCGGCTCCACGGGGCCGAGATCACGTTCGACTTCCCGAGCGTCGGGGCCACCGAGAACATCCTCACGGCCGCGGTGCTCGCGGACGGGCAGACCGTCATCCACAACGCCGCCCGCGAACCCGAGGTCATCGACCTCTGTGAGTTCCTCAACGAGATGGGGGCACAGGTCGATGGCGCGGGCACGTCGACACTGCGTATCGAGGGGGTCGACCGTGGAGCGCTGCACGGGTGCGAGCACGAAACCGTGCCCGACCGGATCCAGGCGGCCACCTACATCGCCGCGTGCGCCGTCACCGGCGGCGAACTCGATCTGCTCAACGCGCAGTCGAAGCACATGGAGATGGTGCTGTCCCGGTTCCGCGACATGGGTCTCGAGATCGAGTCGTTGCCCTACGGCCTCCGCGTGGCAGCGCCGCAGCGGCTCCGTTCGGCCGACGTGGCGACGCTGCCGTACCCGGGCATCGCCACCGACTACAAACCGTTGATCATCACGATGCTGACCGTCGCCGAGGGGGTCGGCGTCGTGACCGAGAACCTGTACCCGGGCCGCTTCGCGTACGTCGAGGAACTCCAGCGTCTCGGCGCCGACATCAAGACCGACGGCCATCACGCGCTGATCCGCGGTGTGGATCGTCTGACGGGTGCGCCCGTCGTCTCCCACGACATCCGTGCCGGAGCTGCGATGGTGGTGGCCGGCCTGGCGGCCCAGGGCACCACGACGATCACCGGGGTGCACCACATCGACCGCGGCTACGACGACCTGGTCGGACGGCTGCGGCGGGTCGGTGCCGAGATCGAACGCATCGGCTGCTGAACGGCGAAGCGCCGGATCAGGTCGACGGCGGTGCGTCGTCGCGCGGCGGTAACTGGGCGTCGACGCGGCGTTTCACCACGGCGAGCAGGCCGACGATCACGATGATCGGCACGGTGACGAGGAGGATCTCGTCCCAACCGCCCTGGTGGGCGAGGAGTGCGAGACCGCTCATGCCCTCAGGCTAGACAGCAGGACCACGGGAGCGGGCCGAAACGCTGATTGAATGGTCGTTGCCATGCGAAGCAAAGTCGAAGCCTGCATCGAAGTGATCCGCCCGGCGCTCCAGGCCGACAACGGCGACATCGAACTCGTCGACGTCGACGAGGCCACCGGCATCGTCACCGTCCGGTTGGTCGGCGCGTGCGGTACCTGTCCCGTGTCGACCCAGACGCTCAAGGGTGGCATCGAGCGGATCATGCGCGATCGCGTCGACGGCGTGACCGAAGTGGTCAACGTCGCCGAGGCCGAAGCGGCGATCGACAGCCCCGTCTGACATCCTGTCGGGGCATGGCTCGCTCTTCCGACCCGGACGAACTCTTCAACGCGGCCCGAGCCGGTGACCGGGGAGCGCTCGCTCGACTGCTCTCGTTGATCGAGCGGGGCGGCGAGCCGGGGCGGCGCGTCGGCCGCCTCGCCTACCCCGAAAGCGGCCAGGCGTACACGGTCGGGCTCACCGGTGCGCCCGGTGCCGGCAAGAGCACGCTGACGAGCGCCACGATCGGCCACCTGCGCTCGCTCGAACTCGAGGTCGCGGTCCTCGCGATCGATCCGTCGTCACCCTTCAGTGGTGGAGCGATCCTCGGCGATCGGGTTCGTATGCAAGACCACGCCACCGACCCCGGGGTGTTCATCCGGTCGATGGCCACCCGTGGCCACCTCGGTGGCCTGTCGCTCGCCACCCCGGAAGCCGTTCGGCTGCTCGACGCCGTCGGCCGGCGCTGGGTGCTGGTCGAGACCGTCGGTGTCGGCCAGGTCGAGGTCGAGATCGCGGGCAAGGCCGACACCACGGTCGTCGTGGTCAACCCGGGCTGGGGCGACAGCGTGCAGGCCAACAAGGCCGGGCTGATGGAGATCGCCGACGTGTTCGTCATCAACAAGGCCGACCGTCCCGGCGCGGCCGACACCCGTCGCGACCTGGAGTCGATGCTGGCGCTGGCCGGCGACCGGGACGGCCGAGCGGCGCATTCGGGCCACGACGGAGACCCGACCGGAGAGGGCGAGCCGGGCGGGTGGGTCCCGCCGATCGTGGAGACGGTGGCCACCACCGGCGAGGGCGCCGAGGACCTCTGGCGGGCGCTGGCTCGGCACCGGGCGTGGTCGCGGGCCAGCGGTGAGGCCGAGCGCCGTCGGGTGCGACGCTCCGGTGCCGAACTGCACCGCATCGTGGTGGCCCGACTGCTCGAGCGAGCCACCGCCCTCGGGTCGGGGGCGGTGTTCGACGGCCTGCGCGACGACGTGGTGGCCCGCCGCCTCGACCCCTGGTCGGCCGCCGACCGGCTGTTGGCCGAGCTGTAGCCGCCCGGTTCGTCGCGGCGCGCCGGGGCCCGGTGCCGCCGGCCCGGCGGCGGGCCTCGATCGCGCATGGGTCGAACGGCCCGAATGTGGTGTCGCGGCCGGGGGGCGCCCTTGTGGAGCCGACGAACCTTGTTTACCGTGTCGAGGCATCGCCGAGGGGTTCCTGGACACCCTCGGCCCCGTCGAGCGGACGACAGGACCAGCCATGGACCCCACCTGCACCTCGCGCGCCCCCGGCGCGCCCCGATCCCCCCGTCGGGCCCCCGTCGCGGCGGGCGCCGTCGTCGCCGGCCTCCTGCTGGCGGCGTGCGGCGGATCGGCCTCCTCGGCCCCGGCCGCCTCGTCGACCACCCAGGCGCCGCCCGTCACCTCGACCACCACCACCACCACGACCACCGCCAGCACCCCCGAAGCCGAGGTGCTTGCCGCGGTGAGCGGCTACTGGAGCGTCTTCTTCGAAGCCAATGACCCGCCCGACCCAGAGCACCCCGGGTTCGGGCGGTTCTACACGGGAGACGCCCTAGCAAAGAGCGTCGGCAACGCCGCAAGTCGGCGATCGATGGGGCAGGCCGTCCGGCCCGGGAGTCAAGACCTCTTCCGGAGTCGACCCAAGGTGGTCTCCATCGAGGGGGATGTCGCGACCGTGGAGGACTGTCTGGTGGATGACAGCACCTTGGTCGACGTCAACTCGGGCGCCGTCCTTAACGATGCCGTTGCCACCTCACTCATGAGAATCGATCTGCGTCAGGTCGACGGCGTCTGGCGCGTGGCGTAGAACACCGTTCTGTCCCGTTGGGAAGGCGTCCGGGAAGGGTGCTGACTTGAGGCCAGGAGCGATGTGTGTCGCACTCCGAACTTCACGGCTGCGTTGGTTGGTCTCGTTGACGCTTGCGGCGTTCGTCGGGCTCTTCGCACTCTCGGCTCCAGAGACCATGGCCTTGGCCGACCAAGCCACGGGTGAGGCGACTGCGGGGATCTCGGACGGGGCG
>CAXAWD010000050.1:0-13072 GCA_963972325.1 uncultured Acidimicrobiaceae bacterium | reverse complement strand
GAGGAGCGGGTTGCGGAATGAACTGATGACATCGACGCTCGATGCGTTCGATCGTCTCAGCGACGGCTGCATCGCCCTCAACCGGGAGTGGCGCTACACCTACGTCAACGCCGCCGCAGCCGAGATCCTCGGACGAGACGCCGCCGACCTCATCGGCAGACACATCTGGACCGAATTCCCCACGCCCGCCGACGACCCGTTCCGGGCCGGCTACCAGACGGCGATGTCGCAACAGCGCTCCATCATCGTGGAGTCGCTCGATATGACCGGCAGGCGGTGGTATCAGAACCGGATCTACCCGTCCGACGACGGCGTCACGGTCATCTTCATCGACGTGACCGACCGCAAGGCGGCAGAGATCCGTGAGTCGGCACAGAACGGCATCCTCGAGGGCATCGCGGCCCACCATCCTCTCGAGCAGAGCCTGTCCGAGATCGCCCTCCTGCACGAACGACTCGATCCCGACGCACTCTGCTCCGTGCTCCTGGTGGCACCAGACGGTCAACGGCTGGTCCACGGCGCAGCTCCGAGTCTGCCCGACGAGTTCTCCGCCGCCGTCCACGGCGGAACCATCGGAGAGGGGCAGGGGTCGTGCGGCACCGCCGCAGCGCGCGGTCGCCGCGTCATCGTCAGCGACATTTCGACCGACCCGCTCTGGGAACGGTTCCGTGACCTCGCAGCACCCCACGGCCTCCAGGCGTGCTGGTCCGCGCCGGTCCTCGGTGTCACCGGCGAGGTATTGGGCACGTTCGCCGTCTACTACCGCGAACGGCGCGAGCCGACCGAGGCCGAACTCCGGAGCATCGATGCGATGTTGTCGATCACGGCAGTCGCCATCGAGAGCGACCGGCTGATCAGTCGGTTGCGCGAACGCGACCACTTCTTCGAGCTGTCGGGCGAGATCTACTGCATCTTCGACACCGTCAGCAAACGGATCGTCCAGGCCAACACGATGTTCCGGACGGTCACCGGCTACTCCCTCGACGACCTCGTCGACCACAACTACCGCGACTTCCTGCATCCCGACGATCGCCCGCAGGCGGACGATCTCATGATCCGAGCCGAAGCCGAAGCCGACGACGAACCGAGACGGACCACCTCGGAGTTCCGCTACCTCTGCAAGGACGGTCGCTACCGGTGGTTGATGTGGGAGACGATCCTCGGCCCCGACGGGCTGGCGTTCGGCGTCGCACGCGACGTGACGCATCGCCGCGAGGCCGACGCAGCGCTCGAACACGCGAGCCGGCACGACGGCCTCACGGGGCTCCCTCGACGTTCGTTCGTCGAGGCAGCGATCCACTCGCGCATGGAGCAGCGCCCCAACGACGACACCCAGGTCTGGGTGCTCGTGCTCGGCCTCGACCGGTTCCATTCGATCAACGAGACGATGGGTCACGACATCGGCGACGACGTGCTCCGCAAGACGGCCGAGCGACTGTCGTCGGTCGCCAGTGACGGCGCGATCGTCGGGCGGTTCGCCAGCGACAAGTTCGTCGTCGTCGCCCCCGCCGGCGACCGCGCCGAGGCCACCGAACTCGCCGATCGCATGCGAGCGGCCGTGTGCCAACCGATCGAGACCGACGACTACCGACTCGTGTTGACGGCCAGCGTCGGTGTGAGCCGCGGCCCCGATCACGGCCCCACTGCGCAAGACCTGCTCCAGCGTGCCGAGGCGGCCATGACCAACGCCAAGTCGCAGGGCGGCAACACGTCGTTCCACTTCTCCACCGATCAGATGCGCGACATCGAAGAGCGACTCCAGCTCGGGCGTCGTCTGCGCCAGGCGGTCGCGAACGGCGACCTCGAGCTGCACTACCAACCGCAGCATCGTGCGAGCGACCGTGTGCTCACCGGGCTCGAGGCGCTGCTCCGGTGGACCGACGACGACTGGGGCCGGGTGCCGCCCGACCGCTTCATCCCGATCGCCGAGACGATGGGGCTCATGCCCGAGATCGGGGTCTGGGTACTCAACGAGGCGTGTCGTCAGGCGAAGGTCTGGCTCGACGCCGGACACACCCCGATCCCGATCGCCGTCAACATCTCGGCTCAGGAACTCCAGCGGGGCGGGCTTCCGGCACGGGTCCGCGAAGCGCTCGACCGTCACTCGGTTCCGGCCGCCTCCATCGCGATCGAGCTGACCGAGAGTTCGCTGATGGAAAACGTCGAGCGGGCAACGGCGACCTTGTTCGAGTTGACGGAGATCGGCACCGACATCGCCCTCGACGACTTCGGCACCGGCTATTCCAGCCTCGCCTACATCAAGCACTTCCCGATCTCGAAGATCAAGATCGACAAGAGCTTCGTCAGCGCGCTCCCCGACGACGACGACGATGCCGCCATCGTCCGCACGGTGATCGCCATGGCCCACCAGCTCCGGATGGCCGTCGCGGCCGAAGGCGTCGAAACCGACGAACAGTTGGAGTTCCTGCGCGCCGACGGCTGCGACGAGCTCCAGGGCTACCTGCTCGGACGGCCCGTACCGGCCGACGAGATCGAACGCCTCTTCGGCGCCGAGTGATCAGTCCCCCGCCGGCACCGCTGCGGCCCCGATCTTCCACGGCCCGGCCCGCAGCGTCAGGTAGCTGATCCCGCCGGCGACGATCGGGAACGCGTACTGCACCAACCGGTACGCCGCCACACCGAACGTGGCCGCCTCGAACGTGAACCCCAACTGCACCAACGAGGTCAGGTAGACTCCCTCGATGATGCCCAACCCGCCCGGTGTCACCGGTACGGCAGCGGCGATGTTGGCGGCTCCGAACACGAGCACGAGGATCAGGGGGTCGAGCGCGATGTCGAACGCGCTGAGGAACACCCACAGCGCCGCCATGTCGAACGTCCACTGAGCGAGCGACCACACGACGATTCGCAGCATCAGAGCCGGGTTGCCGCGCAGAGCGGCGAGCCGCTCGCGCACCTGACCGGCAGCCCGGGCGATGCGTCCGGGCTCGAGCGAGAGGCGCCGCTCCACCCATCTGGCGACCGGCGCGAAGCGGCCGCTCGTGCGGGCGACGACGACGAGTGCGACCACCACGCCCAACAACAGCACCAATCCGGCCAGGGCCACCACCAGGAAGACGCCGTCGATCCCGCCCGACGGGACGGCGATGGCGAGCGCGAGCCAGAAGACCACGTTGAGCACCACCGCCGAGCCGAGCCCCGCGGTCGCCAACGCGACGCCGGCTCCCGTGTTGGAGACCCCCGCCTGACCCAGCAGTCGGAAGCCGAGTGCTGACGCGGTCGCGTTGCCGCCCGGCACGACGTTCGCGAGCGCCCGTGTGGAGAGTTGGATGCGGAACATCGTGCGCACCGATACCCGGTCGGCCGGGTGAACCAGCGCGGACGACGTCAGCGCCGAATAGCAGGCGATCGAGGCCAGCACGAGCACGAACCCGATCGCCAGGCGTATGGCGCTGATCGACTGGAGTTCGACCGTCGCCTCACGGAAGCGGGGCAACTGTGGCACGACGAGCAGGCTCACCACGGTCGGCCAGAGCAGCAGTCGGAGCGTCACCCGTGCCCAGCCGGGCAGACGCCGTCGGCGACGTCGGGCAGGCGCCGTGCCCGAATCGTCCGCTCGGGGCGGCGTCTCGTCGGCCGGGGTCGACGCCGGTCCCGGCCGACGGATCATGCCACCGACCCGTCCTGGCTGCCGCCGTGGTGGGCGAACAGGGACGCGAGCCGGTGCGCGTGCTCCCGGTCGGCAGCGACCAGCAGATCGTCACCGCCCTGCAACGTCGTTGTTCCCTCCGGCATGAACGAATACTCGCCGCGACGCACCAGCACGATCAAGATTCCGGTCGGCAATCCCAGGTCGATGATCTGCCTGGTGTCGGCGTCCGAGCCGGGACGAACGGACAGTTCGTGGAGTGAGGGCCCGTCGTCTCCCGTGATCACGGTGTCGAACGACACGGGCCGTTCGAACACGACGTCGGGATCGGTGAGTCGTAGGCGCCGGGCGGCAGCCCCGATCGACGTGCCCTGCACCAGGATCGAGGTCAGCACCACGAAGAACACGACGTGGAACAGTCGCTCACCGTTGGGCACTCCCGCCGCCACCGGAAACGTCGCCAGGATGATCGGCGTCGCGCCACGGAGTCCGACCCACGACACGAACGCGATCTGGCTGCGGGGGAATCGGAAGCAGACCAGCGTGAGGAACACCGCCACGGGTCGAGCGAACAGGATCAGCACCGCGGCGACGAGCATCGCCTGCAACGCCACGTCCGGCAGCCGGGACGGGAACACCAGCAAGCCGAGCAGGACGAACATGGCGATCTGCATCAGCCAGGCGACGCCGTCGTGGAAGCGGATCAGGCTTCGTTTGTGGACGAAGTCACGGCTCGCCATCGTGACGCCGGCCGCGTAGACCGCCAGGAATCCGCTGCCACCGATCATGTTCACGCCCTCGAGGATGAGCAGCACCAGGGCGAACGTGAACACCGGGTACATCCCGTCGAAGTCGAGATGCAGCCGGTTCACCGCCGCGACCGTGGCACGGGCGAGCAGGTAGCCGCAGAGGACGCCGACGGTCATCTGGAGTGCGAACATCCCCACCATCGAGAGCGGTCCGGCGTGATCGCCGAGCACGATGTCGATCGCCGCGACCGTCAGGAACACCGCGGCGGGGTCGTTGCTCCCCGATTCGAGTTCGAGCGTCGCCCCGAGACGCGGCGGGATCGAGATGCCCCGAGACCGCAGGACGGAGAACACGGCGGCTGCGTCGGTGGACGCGATCACCGCTCCGAGCAGGAATCCTTCCGCGAGGGTGAGGTCGAGGATCTCGGAGGCGACGAGCGCCACGAGCGACGCGGTGATGACCACCCCGATGCTGGCCAGCGCGACGGCCGGCCCGATGATCGGCCGGATGTCGGTGAAGCGGGTGCCGAGCCCTCCGCTGAACAGGATGTAGCCGAGCGCGACGGTGCCGAACGACCGGGCCAGGTCGAAGTCGTCGAAGTCGATTCTCGCGATGCCGTCCGACCCGGCGAGCATGCCGATCCCGAGGAACAGCAGGAGACTGGGCACGCCGAACCGTGACGATGTCTTGCTCACCACCACTCCGGCGATCAGCAGCACTGCGGCGGCGAGCAGCCAGGGTTGGGTCTCCATCGTGTCAGTCGCCCGGTGGCGCCTGAGCCAGGTCAGGATGCACGCCGGCGGCGGCGAGATCGTCGTTGACCCACTTCGGGATCGCGAACGCACCGCCGACCAGGTCGTCTCGTGACACCGTCACGGTGCCCGCCGGCGCACCCAGCGTGCGGAGGTGCAGCACCCAGCTCTCGCCACGATCGACCACCGGGTCGCTGGTCGCGGTCGAGCGCGGATCGATCACGGCGACGTAGTGGACGCTGCCGTCGTCCGGCGTCGAACTGTTGATGTAGAGACGGTGGTCGGTCGGGTTCTCGATCGTGACGCGAACCCGCTCGGGTTCGGGCGGTAGCGCCACACCGATCACGGCTGTCACCACCACCGCGATGACGAGCCCCCACCACTCCCCGAGCGGTTGATGCCGGCGGCTGACGGGGTTGGCGAGTTGCTGAACGGCGCCGCTGCTCACGGCACCGCGATCTGGGAACGAACTGAGTTCTGGTCGGACATGGGAGGTACCTCTCGGGATCACCGGGGCAGGAACACCACATCGAGCGCGCCGAAGCAGCGGCGGATCACGATGTGAGGGTCGCGGCACGTCGCTCGCGCGGGGCCGGACGGGTGACGTCAGCGTGACGTCGGTGTTGCCTGCGGTGGTGCCCGACCGGCCGCGCAGCTCCCTGCCGTACCGGCGACAGCCTCTCGTTCGACCTCGAGCGACTCCCAACGAGCGAGCGGCCGAACACCGATCGATGCCGGCAGCACACCGACGATCACGGGATACACCCGGACGTCGGATCGCCCACACGCCACACCCCGGTCGACGGTCGACGACCGGCCGCCGCTCCGGGCGACGGGCGAACCCGACGACAGCTGTGTCGTCGGGTCGGCGACCTCGTTGCCGATGGCGGCGAACGCCGAGTCGGCAGCGGCGGTCGTGCCCGGCGCGGCGCACAGCACCAGCAGGACGAACGCCAACAGCGCCGATCGGACGGTACGACTCATACGCACGTCACCCTAGCGACCACGAGGTCAAGGCCTCCCTCGCCCACTTCGGGGCGGACGTCAGCGCGTGGCCGGGGCGCCGGCGCGGCACGCGCCCGACGAGGTGGGGCGGGTGGGGATCGAACCCACGACCCGGGGATTATGAGTCCCATGCTCTAACCAACTGAGCTACCGCCCCGAAAACGCACAACAGGGTCCCACATCGGGACCCTGCGCACCTGGCTCCGGGAGCAGGGCTCGAACCTGCGACAAATGGATTAACAGTCCACTGCTCTGCCAACTGAGCTATCCCGGATTGACGAGCGCACACCCTATCGGCTCGGTTCCGCCGATCGCACGCCGGATCGGCAACGCGATCACTCGCTCTCGAGGAACTCCCGGAGCCGCTGCGATCACTGGGGATGACGCAGTTTCGCGAGCGTCTTGGCCTCGATCTGGCGGATGCGCTCGCGGGTCACCCCGAACTCGCGCCCGACCTCCTCGAGCGTCTTCGCCTGCGCGCCGTCGAGACCGAAACGCATACGGACGATCTCCTGCTCGCGTTCGTTCAACTCGCCGAGCACCTGCTCGACCGCCTCGTGCAACATCGTGCGCGTGGCGGCGTCGGCGGGGCCGTCGACGTTGGCGTCCTCGATGAAGTCACCCAGGTTGGACTCGTCCTCCTCGCCGACGGGCGAGTCGAGCGACAGCGGATCGAGCGCGTAACGCAGCAGGTCACGTACCTTGTCGGGCTCCATCTGCAACTTGTCGGCGAGTTCGTCGACCGTCGGCTCGCGCTCGAGCTCCTGGTGCATCTGACGCCGCACCCGGGTGAGCCGGTTCATGTGCTCGACCATGTGCACCGGGATGCGGATCGTGCGGGCCTGGTCGGCGATCGACCGGGTGATCGCCTGACGGATCCACCAGGTGGCGTAGGTGGAGAACTTGAAGCCCTTGGTGTGGTCGAACTTGTCGACCGCACGCATCAGGCCCAGGTTGCCCTCCTGGATCAGGTCGAGCAGTTGCATGCCACGCCCCGAATACCGCTTGGCGATGCTCACCACCAGCCGCAGATTGGCCTGGGTGAGCTCGCTCTTGGCCCGCTCGCCACGCTGAACGGCCCGCAGCAGCATGCGGCGCGTCGACTCGTCGGCGGTGCCCTCGTCGATCTGAGCCGCCGCAGACTGGCCCTCTTCGATCAACTGGGCGAGACGTCGCTCGTCCTCGGTGGTGAGCAGATCGACCTGGCCGATCTCGCGCAGGTACAGGCGCACGGTGTCGGACGTGCCGCCGTCGCCCTTGGCCGCCCGCTTCTGACCGCGTCGCCGCCGCCGGCGCGTCAGCAGGCGCTCGACGTCGTCGTCGTCGACCACGACCTCGCGGGCTGTGCCACGTGGCGGAGTCGTGTCGGTGTCGTCATCGTCGTGGACCGTGTCGTCGACCGCGATGCCGGCCCCCGCCAGCGAACCGTTGACCGCGAGCAGGGCGTCGCCGGTCAGTTCGACGTTGCGGAGCACGTGCGCGATCTGTTCGGCATGGAGTTGCCCGTCGGCTCGGCCGCGCGACACCAACGCATCCCACTCCGATCGATCGACCCCGTCCATGGGCGGGGGGACCGTCGACAGCTTCACCGGGTCATCCCCCACCAGCGCGTGCCTCCATGCGTCCTTCCAGCCAACCTAGCAACCAGCCGGCCTCGTCGGGGCCCAGGAACCCCTCGCTCAGAGCCTCCATCCGCACCCGCGCCTCGGCGTCGTCACGGATCCGCTCGGGGTCGGAGGTGGGGGCCCGCTCGGCGAGCTCGCGGCGGACCGCCGCAGCGATGAGGTTGCGTGCCTCGGAAGCCGGATCGACCTCGACGTCGACCACCGCCGCCCGCTCGAGCACGTCGCGCGCCTCCGGGTCGGCGGCGTCGAGTGCGGCGTCGAGATCGCCGCCCGACTCCGCGATCGCGAGGAACGCCCTGCGATACACCTCGTCGACGAACAGCGCCTCGACGAGCCAGGTGGCGATCGCGTCCCAGTTCTGCACCAGCACCGCGATCGCGACGAACTCGGCGTTCTCCTTGCGGTCCTGACGTTGCTTGGGGCGAGCCGCGTTGACGTGGGGGCGCCGAACCCCGCGCTCGGCGACCGACACCAGGTCGTTCATCGGCATACCGAGTTGGGCGGCGACCTCGCCGGCGTACAGCTTGCGGATGTTGACATTCGGGTGCTCGTTGATGACCCCCAGCGCGGCCTCGGCCAGACGGGCCGTGGCCTCGGGCGACTGCGGCGCCTTGCCGTCCATCACACGTCCGAGCCGGAACCCGAGGAACGGCTTGGCGTTGTCGACGGCGGCGGCGAGCCCCTCCGGGTCGTGCTGCGCGAGTTCGCCGGGGTCTTTCCCACCCGGGAAGGCCGCGACGTACACCTCGACCTGGTATTTCTCCTCCCACTCGTAGAACCGCTCGGCGGCGCCCTGGCCGGCCGCGTCGGCGTCGAACGCCAACACCACACGGCTCGCGTACCGCTTGAGCAGCCGCACGTGCTCCTCGGTGAACGCGGTACCGCACGTGGCGACCGCCCGGGGCAGACCGGCCTGGTGGAAGCCGATCACGTCGGTGTACCCCTCGCACACGATCGCCTGGTTCGAGTTGACGACGTCGGCCTTGGCCCAGTTGAGGCCGTACAGCGTCTTCGACTTCGTGTAGATCGGCGTCTCGGAGCTGTTCTTGTACTTGGCCGGGTCGGTCGACCCCGGCAGGATCCGACCGCCGAGTGCCACTGCATCGCCGTTCTCGCTGAAGATGGGGAACAGCACCCGACCACGGAACGCGTCTTGCAGCTTGTTGCGACGGTTCCGGAACGCGAGACCGTTGTCGTGGAGCAGCTTGGCGTCGATGCCGGACTCGCGGGCGAGCACGTCCCAGTCGTCGGGCGCCCACCCGAGCTTGAACTGTCGGGCGATGTCGCCCGCCAGGCCACGACTGCGCAGATAGTCGCGAGCCGGACGGGCATCGGCCGACGTCAGCAGTCGCTCGTGGTACCACTCGACCGCCTGGTTCATCGCCTCGACCAAGCGCTTGCGGCGCGCCCGCTGCTGGTTCTGGCCCGGTGATGTCTCGGTGAGTTGGATACCGGCCCGGTTGGCGAGGTACTCCACCGATCCGACGAAGTCGGTGTGCTCGACCTCTTGCACGAACGTGAACACGTCGCCCGACTTGTCACAGCCGAAACACCGGTAGCGGCCCGTCTCTTCGCGCACGTTGAACGACGGCGTGCGTTCGGCGTGGAAGGGACACAGCCCGACCCAGTTGCGCCCCGTGCGCTTCAGTTGCACGTGTTGCCCGACGATGTCGACGATGTTCA
Organism: uncultured Acidimicrobiaceae bacterium; assembly: GCA_963972325.1. Taxonomy (GTDB): domain Bacteria; phylum Actinomycetota; class Acidimicrobiia; order Acidimicrobiales; family Ilumatobacteraceae; genus Ilumatobacter. Next base: position 3,647 of record CAXAWD010000050.1, on the reverse strand, counting down.
CGGTCGAGCGGATGCGCTCGATGTCGTCCTCCGCGATCGCCATGCGCCGAATCTAACCTCCGGGCACCGAACCGCGCCCCTCGCGTTCAGCGTTCGGACGGCGGCGGCGGCGGGACTTCGTTGCGTTCGAACGCGTCGCCGGCGAGATCGGCGTCGGCGAGCGAACGCTCGAGCTTCAGCGAGAACCCGATCGACGCGGTCAGCACGATCGCGATCACCACGAGCGAGAGCCACGTCGGGATGTGGTACCACTCGGCGATGATCATCTTCACGCCCACGAACGCGAGGATGATCGCGAGCCCCTGCTGGAGGAACGTGAACCGGTTGTGCATGTCGGCCAGCAGGAAATACAGGGCGCGCAAACCGAGAATCGCGAACGCGTTCGACGCGAACACGATGAACTGCTCGCGGCTGACGGCGAGTACCGCCGGCACCGAATCGACCGCGAACACGACGTCGGTGACCTCCACCAACAGCAGCACGGAGAACAGCGGCGTCGCCAAGCGGTGCCCGTGCCGCTTGGTGAACAGCTTCTGGCCGTCGAGTTCGTCGCTGGTGGGGATGAACCGGTTGACGACCCGGAGGAACTTGCTCTCACCCGGGTCGACGTGGTCGTTCTCCGTGAAGATCAGCTTGCCGGCGGTGTAGAGCAGGAACCCGCCGAAGATGTACAGCACCCAGGAGAACCGGTCGATGACGGCGATGCCGGCGAAGATGAACACCGCACGCATCACCAACGCACCGAAGATGCCCCAGAACAACACCCGGTGCTGGTACTTCTGCGGCACCCGGAAGTACCCCATGATCAACGCCCACACGAAGACGTTGTCGATGCTCAGGCTCTTCTCAATCAGGTAGCCCGACACGTACTCGCCCGTCGCGGCCCCACCGAACCACCACCAGACGACCAACGAGAACGCGAGCCCGCAACCGATCCACACGGCCGATTCGATCGCGGCTTCCCTGGTCTTGACCTCGTGCGCCTCCTTGTGCACGACGAGCAGGTCGACGAGCAGCATCACCATGATGATCGCCAGCAGGACGATCCAGTGCCACGGCTCGACGTCGAGCACCGCGAAGTTCTCCCGGCCGCCCGTGTCGGCGGCGATCAGCGACGAGATCATCGGGACACGTGGCTTGTCGGTCGCATGAAGGGAACGCTACCCAGGAATCACCGTTCCAATCCCGGTGGCGGGTACGGCCCGTTCAGCCCTCCATCGCGAGCACGGCCTGCGCCGCAGCGAGGCGGGCGACCGGCACCCGGAACGGCGAGCAACTGACGTAGTCGACGCCCGCCCGGCCGAACACCTCGATCGAATCGGGGTCGCCGGCGTGCTCGCCGCAGACACCGACCTTCAAATCGGGATTGGTCGAACGCCCCCGCTCGACACCGAGCCGCACGAGTTCACCGACGGCGTCGGCGTCGACCGAATCGAACGGGTTCCGGCGCAGCAGCCCCTGGGCGAGATAGGCGGGCATCAACCTCGATTCGACGTCGTCGCGGCTGAACCCGAAGGTGAGCTGCGTCAGGTCGTTGGTGCCGAAACTGAAGAAGTCGGCGGCCTCGGCCATCTCCCCCGCCCACAATGCAGCACGGGGCGTCTCGATCATCGTGCCGATCGTGACGCGGGAGTTGCGGGGGACGTCGGAGTCCTCGAGCTCGGCCTGCACCCAGCTGCGCGCGAGCTCCAACTCGCTCCGGGTGACCGTCAGCGGGACCATGATCTCGACGATCGGCTTCTTCCCGCGAGCCCGCAGGGCGGCGACGGCGTCGAGCAGCGCCCTGACCTGCATGGCGTAGAGCCCCGGCTTCAAGACGGCGAGGCGAACGCCACGGGTACCGAGCATCGGGTTGTGCTCGCTCCAGTGCTCGGCGGCGTCGAGGAGTTGCTGGTCCTTCTTGGAGAGCTTGCCCTTGGCGGCTCGTTTGACCCGGAGCTCCTCGGTCGACGGCAGGAACTCGTGCAGCGGCGGGTCGAGCAGGCGCACGGTGACAGGCAGCCCGTCCATCGCCTCGAGCACACCTTCGAAGTCGGCCTGCTGCACGGAGCGCAGTTCCTCGAAGGCGCGCTCCTCCTGCTTGGGGGTCGAGGCCAGGATCATCGCCCGCACGATCGGCAGGCGGTCGGGGGCCAGGAACATGTGCTCGGTGCGGCACAACCCGATGCCCTCGGCGCCGAGTTCGCGCGCCGTGGTGGCGTCGCCGGCGGTGTCGGCGTTGGCGCGCACGCCGATCTTGCGCTTGCGGATCTGGTCGGCCCACTTCAGCACCGTTTCGAACTCGGGCGGCGGGTCGGCCGGTGCGAGCTCCAGCTTGCCGAGGGCGACGTCACCACTGTCGCCGTCGATCGACAGCCAGTCGCCCTCCTCGACGACCGTGGAGCCGACCGTGAACCGGTTGCCGTCGATGACGACGGCCTCGGCGCCCACCACGGCCGGTGTGCCCCAGCCGCGGGCGACGACCGCCGCGTGGCTGACCAACCCGCCGCGTGCGGTCAGGATGCCGTTGGCCGCCATCATGCCGTCGATGTCGTCGGGGGTGGTCTCGTGCCGAACGAGCAGAACGTCTTCGCCCCGTGCCCGGGCGGTGACCGCGTCGTGGGCGGAGAAGTACACCCGCCCGACGGCGGCACCCGGCGATGCACCGACCCCCGAGGTGATGGCGACACCCTTGTCACGGAACTGTGGGTGCAGCACGGCGTCCAGGTGGTCTTCGGTGATCCGGCTCACGGCTTCGGCGCGGGAGATCTTCCATCGGCCGCCCGACCCGTCGCGCGTGCCCTTGGTCATGTCGACGGCCATCTTGAGCGCGGCGGCGCCGGTGCGCTTGCCGACTCGTGTCTGCAGCATCCAGAGCTTGCCCTGCTCGATCGTGAACTCGGTGTCGCACATGTCGCGGTAGTGCGCTTCGAGCGTCACGAAGATGTCGAGCAGTTCTTGGTGGATCTCCGGGAACTTCTTACGCATGTCGTCGAGGTTCTCGGTGTTGCGGATACCGGCCACGACGTCTTCGCCCTGTGCATTGACGAGGAAGTCGCCGTACGGCTTGTTCTCGCCGGTCGCCGCGTTGCGGGTGAACCCGACGCCGGTGCCCGAACCGTCGTCGCGGTTGCCGAACACCATCGTCTGGACATTGACGGCGGTGCCCAGGTCTTGGGCGATGTTCTCCCGCCGCCGGTAGGCGACGGCGCGGGGGCGGTTCCAGCTCGAGAACACCGCCTCGACCGCCGCACGCAGCTGATCGTGTGGGCTCTGCGGGAACGGTGAGCCGGTCGCCCGCTCGACGATCTCGAGGTACCGGCGGCAGAGACCTCGGAGCGGTTCGACATCGAGGTCGGCGTCGAGCGTGACGCCGGCACGGGCCTTCGCCTTCTCGAGCTGCGCATCGAACTCGTCGCCGTCGACGCCGAGCACGACCTTGGCGTACATCATGATGAAGCGCCGGTAGGAGTCGTACGCGAAACGCGGGTTGCCGGTGGCGTCGGCCAAACCGTCGACGCTCACGTCGTTCAACCCGAGGTTGAGCACCGTGTCCATCATCCCCGGCATCGAGAACTTGGCGCCTGACCGGACGCTGACCAGGAGCGGGTCGTGGGGATCGCCGAGTTTGCGCCCCATCGCCTTCTCCAGGCGCGCCACGTGGCGAG
>CAXAWD010000049.1:0-13074 GCA_963972325.1 uncultured Acidimicrobiaceae bacterium | reverse complement strand
TGGACTTCGACGAAGGCGTCGCCACGGTCACCCTCGACTCCCCGCACAACCGCAACGCGCTCTCGCGACGGTTGGTCGCCGAACTCGGCGACCGGATCGATCGGGCCGAGACAGCCGATGCGCGTGCGATCGTGCTGCGGCACGAGGGACCGGCGTTCTGTGCCGGCGCCGACCTCAAGGAACGCGCGTCCGACGACGGTTCGATCGACTCGGCGCCGTTCGTCGACATCATGCGCCGCCTGATGGGCACCGAGCGCCCCACGATCGCCTCCGTCGAAGGTGCGGTTCGTGCCGGCGGCATCGGGCTGATGGCCTCGTGCGACCTGGTCGTCGTGCGCGACGACGTCAACTTCGCGCTGACCGAGGTGCGCATCGGCGTGGCGGCCGCGACCATCTCGGTCCCGATCCTGCGCCGGGTGCGCGCCGGCCGGATCGCCGCGGCCATGCTGACCGGTGAGGCCTTCACCGCCGCCGACGCGCTCGACATGGGGCTGGTCACCCACGTCACGGCCGACGTGCCCGCCCGGGTCGCCGCACTGTGCGACGGCGTGCGCGCCGGGGCGCCACGTGCCGTCGCCGAGACCAAGCGGCTCCTGCATCGCGTGCCGACGCTCGACGTCGACACGGCGTTCGACGAGATGCAGCGGCTCAGCGAGGAGTTGTTCCGAGGGCCCGACGCCGCAGAGGGTATGGCCGCGTTCCGTGAGAAGCGGCAACCCGTCTGGCCGAGCCGACCCGACTGACCGTCAGACGACCAGGCGGTAGCCGATGCCGCGAGCCGTGACGATCAGCTGCGGGTCGTCGGGCTGATCTTCGACCTTGAGTCGCAGTCGCCGAACGTGGGCGTCGACGAGCCGCGAGTCGCCGAGGTACTCGTAGCCCCACACCCGTTCGAGGAGTTGGTCTCGCGACAGCACCGCACCGGCGTGGTCGGCGAACTCGCACAGCAGTCGGTACTCGGTCTTGGTCAAGCTGAGTTCCTGACCGCCCTTGAGCACGATGCCCTGCTCTCGCCGGAGTTCGATGTCGCCGAGCATGACCGATTTCGGCGCCGCAGCAGAGTTCTCGAGCAGGTGGACCCGCCGCAACAACGCACGGATCCGGGCCGCCAGCTCCTTGGGAACGACCGGCTTGGTCACGTAGTCGTCGGCGCCGGCCTCGAGCCCGGCGACCATGTCGTGGGTGTCGGTCTGGGCGGTGATGATGATGATCGGCACCGTGCTGTTGGCTCGCATCGACCGGCAGACGTCGAACCCCGACATGTCGGGGAGCCGCAGGTCGAGCAGGACCAGGTCGACGTCGTGCTCGGCGAAACCGGCCAGGCCGTCGGTGCCGTTGGCGGCCTCGTGCACCGTGTAGCCCTCGTCTTCCAGCGCGAGCCGAAGGGCCAGTCGGATGCCGTCGTCGTCTTCGATGAAGAGCAAGGTGTTCACGGTGACCACAGTGTGGCACGAATCCCGTCATCTGGGAAAAGCAGTGATATCCAGGTCCGATGATGCGGATGTGAACGCTTTGTTACAGAAATCGCACACAGCGAACGTCGTGTCGTCACAAACGACGACCAACATGATGACTGTTCACGCTGCCCCGGTGAGGTACCTTCCTCCCCCTGGTGCCTCACCGGCAGCGTGGGACCTCCCCCGGTCGTCCGTTCCGGCACCGTGCTGCGACGTTGACCATACTGTTCACCATGGCCCGCCGCCGCTCGCTGCGTCTCAGTACCCGGGTCACGATCTTCTTCGGTGCGATGGTGCTGCTCGGCGGCATCGGCCTGACGGTTGCCACGTTCCTCTTCGCACGCAGTTCGCTGCTCGATCAGCAGCTCACCAACGCGAAGTCCGATGCGATCGGCAACGCCACCCGGGTGAACGAACTGATCGACCTGGCACCCGACGACATCGCCCTGAACTTCCTCGACATCGACACCGACCCCAACGGGTTCGCGGTACTGCTGACGAGTCCCTCGTTCCCCAATCGCACCCAGCCGCTGTTCTCACGCTCGGGTTTCTCTCTGGAAGACGTCCCCCCGTCGCTGATCGAGACCGTCGAGACCGGGCAGGCCGGGCAGCAGCTGTTCGTCAACGACAACGGCGAGTCGTTCATCGGCGTCGGCGTCAACCTGCGGGCATGGGACGTCGGGTACATCGAGGTGTTCCCGCTCGACGCCACCGAGCGAACCCTGCGGATCCTCGCCACCGCGCTCGTCGTCGGTTCGCTGCTCGCGGCCATCGTGGCCACGTTCTTCGGCTGGTCCACGAGCCGGCGGCTCCTCCGACCCATCTCCAACGTCGCCGACGCCGCGGGCGAGATCGCCTCCGGCAAGCTCGGCGCGCGGCTCGACACCGAGGACGACCCCGACCTCAACCGGCTCGCCGGCTCGTTCAACGAGATGGCCGATGCCGTCGAGGAACGCATCAACCGGGAGCAGCGGTTCGCCTCCGACGTCAGCCACGAGCTGCGTTCGCCGATCACCGCGCTCACCGCCGCGATCGAGGTGCTCGACGCCCGGCGAGACGACCTGAGCGACCGGGGCAAGCAGGCCCTCGACGTCGTCGTCGGTCAGGTTCGTCGCTTCAACGACATGGTGATCGACCTGCTGGAGCTGTCGCGGATCGACGCCAACGCGACCGAGATCAACCGTGAGTCCGTCGACATCGTCGAGCTCTGCGATCGTGTGTCGCAGCGCTACGGCTACGGCGACCTCCCGATCGAGGTCCATCGCCGGGCACGCCGCCGCGCCATGATCGACCGTGTGCGCTTCGAGCGGATCCTCGGCAACCTGCTCGACAACGCCACCAACCACGGTGACGGCCCCACCCGCATCGCGATCGAGCCGTCCGACGTCAAGCGCCACGTCAACATCGTCGTCGAGGACGCCGGCCCCGGCGTCGCCGTCGGCGAACGCACCCGCATCTTCGAGCGGTTCGCACGGGGCAGCGCCGCCCGGAACCGCATCGGTACCGGCCTCGGCCTCGCGCTCGTCGCCGAACACGCCGTGGCGCTCGGCGGCGAGGCCTGGGTCGAAGACCGTCCTGGCGGCGGCGCCCGATTCGTCGTCCGACTCCCGACGGAGGAACCGTCATGATCCGCCGACTGCTGCTGCTCGGGGCAACGCCGATCCTGCTGGTCGCCGCCTGCGCCCTGCCCACCGACGAGCGGGCGACACCGTACGACCGCGACGACCTGCCTCCGGCGATCGCGAACACGACGACCACCAGTACGACCACGACCACGGCACCGCCCACGACGCCGCCGCCCACCGATTCGAGCGAGCCGACCCTGCCGGCGTCCACCACGACCGCCGCGCCCATCGCCACCGCGGCGGTCGACCTGTACTACACGATCGGATTCTCCGACGAGATGACGCGACTGAAGCGCCTGCTGCCCGACGATGCGTCCACCGCCCAGGTCATCAACCAGCTGGAGGCACCGCTGCCGGACGTGGCCGAGTACCGGTATCAGACCTCGGTCCGGCGCGGCCTGGTGACCGGCGACATCGTCGTCGACCGTGGCGTGGCCACCGTCGCACTCGATGGCAACATCATCGACGAGATGTCCGAGACCAATCTCCGGCGGGCGATCGCACAGCTCGTCCTCACACTGACGTCGTTCAGCACCGACGACAACGGTGCGATCGGCCGGGTGCGTTTCGAGATCGACGGTGACGGGTTCGAGGTGTTCGTGCCGGCGTTCGGCGGCAGCAGCGAACCGGGCGAGGAGCTCGCGTTCGAGGACTTCGCGACGCTGATCGCGGCCACGGCCACACCGACCACCACCACGACGACCACCACCACGACGACGACCACCACCACGACGGTGCCGGACGAGCCGGAGACGACCACCCCCGACGACGCGGACGGCTGAACCGGGCGACGGTCAGTAGCCGAGGCGTTCGACGCGGTCGGGCTTGCGCTGCCAGTCCTTGTCGACCTTGACCCGGAGTTCGAGGTAGACGCCCTCGGGCATCTGTGCCCGGGCCCGCTTGCCGACCTCTTTGAGCACGCTGCCGCCCTTGCCGATCACCATGCCCTTCTGGCTGTCGCGCTCGACGACGATGTCGACCCGGATGCGTGGCCACTCCCACTCGGTCACCCGCGTGGCGATCGAGTACGGCAACTCGTCACGAGTGACGGCCAGCAGTTGCTCGCGCACCAGTTCGGCGACGAACTGCTCCTCCGGCATGTCGCTGACCTCGTCGTCGGGGAAGTACTTCGGACCCTGGGGCAACCGCCTCGACAGGTGCTCGACCAGCTCGCCGACGCCCTCCCCCGTCTTGGCCGACACCGGGAAGTAGGCCTCGGCGCCGAGTTCGCTCGCCGCGGTCAACATCTTCAACACCTGCTGTTTGCTCGCGACGTCGACCTTGTTGACGATCACGAGCGCTTCGGGGAGGTGCAGGTGACCGGCGACCCAGCGGTCGCCCTTGCCGAACGGCATCGTGGCGTCGAGCACCAAGCACTGCACATCGACGTCGGACGAGCTGTCGAGCGCCGTGGCGTTGACCCGTTCGCCGAGCGCCGACACCGGCTTGTGCAGACCGGGCGTGTCGACGAACACCAGTTGGGCATCTGGTCGGGTGAGCACACCCATGATCCGGTGGCGTGTGGTCTGCGGCTTGTCGGAGACGATGCTGACCTTGCGGCCACAGATCGCGTTGACCAGCGACGACTTGCCGACGTTGGGCCGGCCGACGAACGCGATGAACCCCGACCGCGTCGAGTGGTCGCCGTCGGCGGGGGCATCCGTGGTCACGTCGGTGGTCACGTCGGGGTCGTTCACCTCCACAGCATGCACCGCTCGGCCCGCTTTCGCCACGGATGGCCGCGGGTGCCAAGCTGGCGGCATGGCAGCACGCACGATCAACGGTTCCGACGAACTCAAGGGGCTCGTCGGTGAGCACCTGGGCTACAGCCCCTACATCGAGATCACGCAGGAGCAGGTGAACCTGTTCGCGGAGGCGACCGGCGACCATCAGTGGATCCACGTCGACGTCGAGAAGGCGAAGACCGGCCCGTTCGGCGGCCCGATCGCCCACGGCTACCTGACCCTGTCGCTCGGCCCGGTGCTGTACCCACAGGTCGTCTCGATCACCGGGTTCTCGATGGGCGTCAACTACGGCTGCAACAAGGTGCGCTTCCCGGCGCCGGTCATGGTCGGCTCGAAACTGCGGCTCGGCGTCAAGCTGCTCGAGGTCACCGACATCCCCGGCGGCGTCCAGACCGTGCTCGAGTTCACGTTCGAGTCCGAGGGCGGCACCAAGCCGAACTGCGTCGCCGAGGTCATCTACCGCAGCTACGAGTGACAGCTGCGAGTGCACCGGCCGCTCAGCGGAACTCGGGCATGATCCGGTTCGCGAGCAGCTCCAGCGACGTCGTCTCGGGGTAGTCCGAACACCACGGGATGAACCCCCGACAACCGAGATCGACGTAGGTTCGGATCTTCTCGGCGACCTGCTCGACGGTGCCGACCAGGTTGTTGGCGCGCCACTCCTCGGCGGGCTGCCCCCACACCGCCAGCGACCCGGCGGCCTCGACCTCGGCCTCGGTCTCACGGATGAAGATCTCGGGTGACCAGGTCATGCGGATCTCGTCGGGGTCGCGCCCGACGTCGTCGCAGTGCCGTCGCAGCACGTCGCGCTTGTGCGCCCACGTCTCGGGCGGACCACCGAAGTTCGAACAGTCGGCGTGCTCGGCGACGACCCGCAGGGTGAGCTGCTCGCCACCCCCGCCGATCCAGATCGGCGGTGTCGGCTGCTGCAGCGGCTTGGGGTCGCAGTTGGCCCGCTTCAGGTCGTAGTACTTTCCGGCGAAAGTGGTCTCGGGCTCGGTCCACATCGAGCGGACGATCTGCACGGTCTCCTCGAGCATCCCGATGCGGTCCTTCGGCTTCGGGAACTCGAAACCGTACGCCCGGTACTCGTTCTCGTACCAGCCGGCGCCGATGCCCCAGTCGAGGCGGCCACCGGAGATCACGTCGAGGTTGGACGTGATCTTCGCGAGCACCCCGGGGTTGCGGTAGCCGTTGCAGCCGACCATCTGCCCGAGTCGGATCGTGCTGGTGAGCTGGCTGATCGCCGCCATCGTGGTCCAGCATTCGAACACCGCCTCCTGGGCCGGGCGTGGCACGTTGTGGAAGTGGTCGTAGATCCACAGCGAGTCGTACCCGAGCCGTTCGGCGAGTCGGGCGACATCGACCGCGCGCTGCCATTGCGCGACCGGACCGTCGATCGTCGCGAGGTCCATCTTCCATCCCTGCGGGACGAATGCGCCGAAGACGATCTCGGGTCCACTCATGATGCCAACCTACGCCGCCGAGCAGAATGTGGGCATGTCAGCGCACCCCACCCCCTTGGACCGAGCACCGCTCGACCGACTCGTCGCCTCGTTCGCCGAAGAACGGCACTGTCCGACGGTCAGCTGGGGTGTGACGATCGACGGCGAACTCGTCACCGGGAGCGTCGGCGACGTCACCGAGCACACGGTGTACCGCATCGCGTCGATGACCAAGAGCTTCTCGGCGGCCGCGACCCTCACGCTGCGAGACGAGGGCGTGCTGCGGCTCGACGACCGAGCCGCCGACCACGCGCCCGAGCTGGCCGCGCTCGACCGGTACGACTCGGCACCCATCACGATCCGCGACCTGCTGTCGATGTCGAGCGGGTTGCCGACCGACGACCCCTGGGCCGACCGGCATCTCGATCTCACCGACGACGAGTTCGACCGCATCATCGCCGTCGGCACCCTCTGGGCGCACCCGACCGGCAACCGCTACGAGTACTCGAACTTCGGCTTCGCCCTGCTCGGGAGGGTCGTCCACCGAGCGACGGGCACCCGCATCCAGGACCTCGTGTCGGCTCGGCTGCTCCAACCGCTCGGCATGCAACGCTCCGGCTGGTCCCGCCCCGACCACGACGACTGGGCCCGCCCGATGCGATGGCTCGACGACGGCCACGTCGCCGAACGCGATCCACTGCCCGACGGCCTGATCGCGCCGATGGGCGGCATCTGGTCGACGGTGCCCGATCTGGTCGAGTGGGTGCGGTGGTTCGACGCCGCGTTCCCCGCGCGGAACGACGCCGACGACGGCCCGCTGAGCCGCGCGAGCCGCCGCGAGATGCAGACGCCACAGCGGTACACCGGGATGGGAACGCTGCGCGGCGTCAGGTCCGCGGGCAACTACGGGTTCGGGCTCCGGATCCTCGACGAGCCCGAGCTGGGCACCGTCGTCACACACTCGGGTGGATTCCCCGGCTACGGCTCGAACATGCGTTGGCTGCCCGGCCGTCGGATCGGCGTCGTCGCCCTCGCCAACGTCACCTACGCACCGATGACCGAGCTGACCGCGCGGTTGCTCGACGAGGTGCATGCCCAGGGGTTCGTCCCGGGCGAGGGCACACCGGTCTCCACCGAGATCGCCGACCTCGCGCACCGGTTGGTCGCGCTGATCAACGAGTGGGACGACGATCGGGCGCGAGATGCGGTGACCACGTCGCTCATCCACGACGACTCGCTCGACCGCCGTCGCGCCGACGCCGACCGGATCACGTCGGTCGCCGGACGGCTCACGATCGATTCGATCGAGCCGCACACCGCCGCTCGGGCGACGATCCGATGCAGCGGCGCCACCGGCCGCGGCGCCGACGTCACGATGCTCCTCGCGCCGCCGCTGCCACCCCGCATCCAGTCGTACACGGTGACGCTCGATCAGGCGGATCGGTAGCCTGCCGGGGTGACGGACGACGACCTCGCTGCCCGCCTGCGAGCGGCGACCGAACTGCTGGAGTCGGTCGTCGACGACCGGTCGCTCCTCGAACGACTCCCGCTCGACGAGCGCACCCGGTTGCTGCGCGCTGCCGGTGACGTGTTCGAACCCGACGTCGACGCCCGACGCCGGCAGATCAAGGCCGAACGAAAGGCTCGCAAGCGCGAGCGGGCGACCAGCGACCAGAAGGCCCTCGACGAGACCGGCATCCGGTCGTTGCGCAGCAAGCCGGTGTTCACGACACCCGACGTGTTCCCGCCCGAGATCAGCCCCTCCGATCAGATCGACGATCGAGACGCTCCCGGCGCTCCCGACGGCGAACGGCGCGAAACGACCGAGCCGCAGCACTGCTACGTGTGCAAGCAGCGCTACACCGAGATCGACGGGTTCTACGACCAGCTCTGCCCGTCGTGCGCGGCGTTCAACTTCGCCAAGCGCAGTGAAACCGCCGACCTGTCGGGCCGGGTCGCGCTCCTGACCGGCGGGCGCGTGAAGATCGGCTACCAGGCCGGCATCAAGCTGCTCCGCGCCGGTGCATCGCTGATCGTCACCACGCGGTTCCCCCGCGACGCCGCACAGCGATACGCAGGCGAGGCCGACTTCGCCGACTGGGGCGACCGGCTGGAGATCTACGGCCTCGACCTCCGGCACACGCCCAGTGTCGAGGCGTTCTGCAGTCATCTCGTCGAGTCGCGCGATCGGCTCGATTTCATCATCAGCAACGCATGCCAGACCGTGCGCCGCCCGCCCGACTTCTACCGGCACATGATGGACCTCGAGCTCGGCGAACTCGACGCCGACGTCGCCCGACTCGTCGGACCGTACGAGGGCCTGCGGCGCGTCGACATGCTCGGCGACGGTGCCGTACCGATCGCCGACGATCCCGAGGCGCTCGTCGGGCTGCGCCACGCCGCCCGGCTGTCACAGGCGGCGCTGCTCCCCGACGACGCCGACCAGCCGAGCCACCTGTTCCCCGCCGGCCGGCTGGATCAAGACCTCCAACAGGTCGATCTCCGAGAGCAGAACTCGTGGCGGCTGCGTCTCGCCGACGTGTCGACGGTCGAGTTGTTGGAGACGCAGCTCGTCAACGCGACCGCGCCGTTCGTGCTCAACGCCCGTCTCAAGCCGCTGATGCTCGCCACGCCCGAACGCGACAAGCACATCGTCAACGTGTCGGCCGTGGAGGGGCAGTTCTACCGACGGCTCAAGACCACCCGCCACCCGCACACCAACATGGCGAAGGCCGCGCTCAACATGATGACCCGCACGGCGGCGGCCGACTACCACGCCGACGGCATTCACATGAACAGCGTCGACACGGGTTGGGTCAGCGACGAAGACCCGATGCACCTCGCCGAGCGCAAGCGGGCCGAGCAGGCCTTCCACCCGCCGCTCGACATCGTCGACGGCGCCGCCCGGATCGTCGACCCGATCATCTCCGGCTTCAACACCGGCGAGCACGTGTGGGGTCGGTTCCTCAAGGACTACCGACCCACCGACTGGTAGATCGCTGCGGCGTCAGGAAGCCGCAGCGGCGAACAGATCGCTCAACGCCGGGGTCTCCGGCAGTTGGAAGAGGAACCACCGCTTCCCACCGATCTTCGCCTCGGCGTGCGGCCCCTCGAGGCCCCGGAGCGCCGGCGGCGCCCCGCCGGGCAGCTTGTCGACGAAGGTCGCTGCGGCGAGTTCGGCGACCGGCACGGTCATGTTCGACTTGTGCGAGACGGCGCCACGACCCTGCTCGTTGAAGATGGCGACGTTCGCCTCGATCTCCTTGCGGAACTTCGCGAGGATCTTGTCGCCGGCGATCGCACCCAGGCCGGCGCCACCGGACACCTTCGGGTTGAAGACGGCGTAGCGTCGTTCGAGCGGGTTGTTCGGGTTGAGCCCGTTGGCCGCCATCCCCATCGTGAGATAGTCGGGGCTCCAGTGCGCGCCGCCCGGCCCCACACGGGTGAAGTGAGCGGTGTCGCCCTCGATCTCGACGACGTACGTCTGGGCCATGCTCGTCATGCCCTTCTTCCAACCCACCAGCACCGTGCGCATGTCCGCCATCTCGTCGTTCCTTTCGTCGTGCCCGGCGGCTGTCGCCGGAGCCGCGCCAGTGTCACACGTCGCGTCGTCCCGGACGAAGTTCGTGTGGTGCGACCGGATCAGAGGGGCAGATCGCCGGTCGCCCGCTTGGTGGTGCCGTCGTCGTTGAACGCCGCGATCGTGCGCTGGGCGATACGCATCTGGTGGATCTCGTCGGCGCCGTCGGCGAACCGTGCCCAGCGGGCCTGCTGCAGCATGCCGGCCAGCGGGGTGTCGGTCGAGTAGCCGAGCGCGCCGTGCACCTGGATCGCGCGGTCGATGATCCGCCACAGACTGTTGGCGACGAAGTGCTTCGCCATCGACACGACCGCCGTGAAATCCATGCCGTGTTCGATCTGGTAGGCGGCATGGAGCACCATCAGCTTGCACTGGTACAGCTCGACGGCCGAATCGCTGATCAGCCACTGGATGCCCTGCTTCTCGGCGAGGACCGACCCGTGCGAGTACCGCTCCATCGCCCGCTCGACCATCATGTCGAGCGCGATCTCGGCCTGGCCAATCCAGCGCATGCAGTGGGCGAGCCGTGCCGGCCCGAGGCGGTACTGCCCGAGCAGATGGCCCTGACCGCGCCCGCCGAGCATGTTCGCGGCGGGCACGCGGAGGTCCTCGATCAGGATCTCGCAGTGATTGTGGCCGCCCGACATCGTCTCGACGTCACGGACGATGTTCCAGCCCTCGCTCGGGAGGTCGACGATGAAGCACGAGTTCGCCGCCTGCGGTATCTCCGGGTCGTCCTCGGTACGGGCGACCAGCATGGCGAACTTCGCGCCGCGGGCGCCGGAGATGAACCATTTGTGGCCGTTGATCACCCACTCGTCGCCGTCCTGGTAGGCGAACGTCTTGATCAGGGTGGGGTCGGAGCCCGCGACCTCGGGTTCGGTCATCGCGAAGCACGAGCGGGCGGTGCCGTTGCACAGCGGCTTCAGGTACCGCTCCTTCTGCTCGTCGGTGCCCCAATGCAGCAGGGTGTGCTGGTTGCCTTCGTCGGGGGCCTGGGCGTTGATGACGAACGGACCGATCGACACCTTCGACGCCTCGGCCGACACGGCGGCCATCGCGGTCGGACCCAGCCCCATGCCGCCCCACTCGGGCGGCATGTGCGGCAGCCACAGACCCCAGTCGTCGTGGGCCTCCTTGCGCAACTTCACGATCGTCTCGACCACGGCGGAGCGGTCGTCCTGGTCGGTGGCGTCCCATTCCGGCTTCACCCGAGACTCCATGAAGTCGCGGACCTCGAGGCGGACCTCCTCGACCTCCGGCGGGAACGTGAAATCGATCATCGTCCGAGTCTGACGATCGGTCTCGCCGGACGGCGAACCGGCGCATCGTGCCCTCGGTAGCCTCGACGGCGATGACGAACCCGCACACCGACTCGTCCTGGGACCGTGAGACGCTGCCCGAGGGTCAGGAGAAGAAGCAGGCCGTGCGCGACATGTTCGACGCGATCGCGCCGCGCTACGACCTGGTCAATCGGATCATGACGTTCCGGCTCGACGTCCGCTGGCGACGCAAGACCGTACGCGACCTGTCGCTGCCGGCCGGTGCCACCGTGCTCGATCTGGCGTCGGGCACGGGCGACCTGTGCATCGATCTCCGCGAGGCCGGGCTGACCCCGCTGTCGATGGACCTGTCGTACGGCATGCTCGCCGCCGACCGTTCGGGCGCCGCCCGCACGCAGGCCGACATCTTGAACCTCCCTGTCCGCGACGGCTCGGTCGACGGCGTCACCTGCGGCTTCGCGCTCCGCAACCTGCTCGAACTCCCCGCCTTCTTCGAGGAACTCGCCCGCGTCGTCAAGCCGGGCGGCCGGATCGCGCTGCTCGACGTCGGCATCCCGAAGAACCCGGTGATCCGGTTCGGCAACAACATCTACTTCGGCAAAGTCGTGCCGAAGATCGGCGCCATGCTCTCCGACGGTGCGGCCTACCGGTACCTGCCCAAGAGCGTCGCCTACCTGCCCGAACCCGACGAAATGGTCGCGATGCTGCGCGCAGCCGGGTTCTCCGATGCGTCGCACCACCTGCTCTCCGGCGGGCTGACGCAGCAGTTGCTCGGCACCCGCGACTGATCCGATGCGCGCCGTCACCGTCCCGCTCGACACCGACCTCGACCTCAACGACGTCGCTCGCGGCGACGGCTACCTGTTCGTGCGCGACGGCATCGGCTTCGCCGGTCGAGGCGTTGCCGCCAGCGTGCCGGTCGACGAGGCGGTCTCGTTCCTGGCTGCGATCGATCACGACGACCGGGTCGGTGGCACCAACGGGCCGATCGCGCTCGGCGCGCTGCCGTTCCTACCGGGCGCGGCCGCCGAGCTGACCGTGCCGCAGGTGGTGGTCGGCAAGCGTGCCGACGGTCAGCGTTGGATCACGACGATCGACGACGCCGATGTCGACCTGTTCGGCGCCACCGAACCGGTTCCGACCGCCGCCGAGTACTCGATCACGGCGGGGGTGGAGATCGACCGGTACCTGGCCGCCGTGGCCGCTGCCCGCGACGCGGTGCGAGCCGGCGACATGGACAAGGCGGTCATCGCCCGACCGATCACCGTGGCCTCCGACCGTCCGATCGACGTGCACGCGGTGCTCCGACGGCTCAAGGCCACGTTCGGCTCGAGCCACCGGTTCTCGATCGACGGGCTCATCGGCGCATCGCCCGAGTTGCTGGTCGCGGTCGACGGCAGCGAGGTCACCTCGTTCCCCCTCGCCGGCACCACCCGTACCACCGGCGACCCCGACCTCGACGACCGGTTGGCCGCCGAACTCCAGGCGAGCCCGAAGAATCAGATCGAACATCGCGCTGCGATCGAGATGGTGCGCGACACGCTGCTGCCGTACTGCAGTTACCTCGACTGGTCGCCCGAGCCCACGGTCGTCAAGGTTGCCAACGTGCAGCACCTCGGTTCGCAGGCGCTCGGCATGCTCTCTCGCCCCACGCCGACCGTGATCGACCTGGTGCGGGCGCTGCAGCCGACACCTGCCGTCGGTGGGTACCCGCGCGACCGGGCGATCGATCTGATCACGTCGGTCGAGGGGTTCGAGCGCGGCCGGTACGGCGGCACCGTCGGCTGGTGCGACGGCGACGGGAACGGGTGCTGGGCGGTGACGCTGCGGTGCGCCGAACTGTCCGACGACCGCTGCTCGGCTCGGCTCGTCGCCGGCGGCGGCATCGTCGCCGACAGCGAACCGCTCGCCGAACTCGCCGAGACGCCGGCCCAGTTCC
>CAXAWD010000048.1:0-13135 GCA_963972325.1 uncultured Acidimicrobiaceae bacterium | reverse complement strand
CATGCCGTCGGCGCCCACCATGCCTGCCGGCTGGTGGTGCCCGGCATGCGCGAGGCCGAACGCGGTGACGTGGTGATGATCTCGTCGGTCGCCGCGCACAGCCACGGCGCCAACGGGGCGCCGTACAGCATGGGCAAGGCGGCGATCGAGTCGCTGGCCCACACGCTCGCGAAGGAAGAACTCGCGCACGGGATCCACGTCAACATCGTCGCTCCCGGCCTGGTCGAGACCGACATGGGTGTCCGGCTGGCGCGGGCGATCTACGCGAAGCGGGAGATGGACGACCTGCGCGAGCTCGACGAGAGCTTCCCGTTCGGGCGGGTGTGCCAGCCGTCCGACGTCGCAGACGTCGTCTCGTACCTGTGCAGCGACGGCGCCGGGTACCTGACCGGTCAGCGGATCGTCGTCGACGGCGGCGCCGAGTCCATGCGCCGCTGACGAACGTCGCCGTCGATCAGTTCGAGATCGTGACCGGGTCGCTGCGAAGCCCGTCGATCTCCACCACGATCGAGTCGGGCCGGTCGCCGGTGGAACACGCCGTGGCGACGCTCTGGCTGTCGAACCGGAACTCGTAGCGGTTGCCGCTGGCGAACTCGCACACGAACGTCTGCGGTGACGGCGCGAACCCGTCGATCTCGAATGCGACGACGAGGCACTCGGGGCCGCCGCTGCAGGCGTCGAGGCGCGGCGTCACGGTGAGGCGCCGGCCGTCATCACCCGTGACCGTGCTCGGCCCGGAGATCGGCGAGGCGGGCGCGTCGGCGGTCGTGGTGGCGGTCGTGGTGGCGGTCGTGGTGGGCGGTGCGGTGGTCGAATCGGCCGTCGTGGTCGGTGCGGTGGAGGTGGTCGAAGCAGCCGTCGTGGTGGGTGCGGTGGACGTGGTCGGCGGCACCGTCGAGGTGCTGGTCGTCGAGGTGGTGGACGTGGAGGAGCTGGTCGTCGCCGCTGGTGCGGTGGTCGCCACGGGTGCGGTGGTGGCGACGGTCACGACAGGTGCCGCGGGCTCGGAGTCGCCGGTGTCGTCGTCGCCCGGCCAGAACGCGACGGCGAGGCCGACGAGTCCGACGACGCCGACGAGCACGGCGCCGGCGAGCACCAGCGGACGAACGCCGCGGCGGCGTCGCGGATCCTCGCCCGGCTCGTCCGCCGGCGCCGGTGGAAGATCTGGTGGATCTCCCGGAGGAGGGCCGGCCGCGGCATCGGGAAGGGGCGGCGGCAGCGGCGACTCGTCCCAGACACTCACGTCGCAGGACGGTACCGGCGCCGTCGCCGATGCGTCACCGAATGTGTCGTGCGTTACATGCCGCTCAGCGCCAGCCAGTTCGCGAGCACCTGCTCGTCGCCGACCGGGCTCAACTCGTCACCACGTCCGCCGTCGCGGCCCCACAGACGCAGCAGCATCGGGGTCGCCGGGCCGCGCAGTGCGGCGTCGCCCTTCTGGTGGGCACGGATCATCCGGTAGTCGCCGTCTTCCGACCACACGAGCCATTCGCCGTCCACATCGGTGCAGTGCAGGTGTAGCGAACCGTCCGGCACCGCCACGTGCTCGCGAGCGATCAGCCGAGGCACGGCCAGCTCGAAGTACTCGTCGATGCCGTCGCTCGCCAGGTCGGCATCGAGGTCGGCGTCGACGCCGGCGGCCTGCTCGGCGTCCCACCGGTGCATCGCCGTCTCGTGCGCCATGCGGCGGGGCCACACGGCACCGACGCGATCGACCGGGAACGGGTGCCAGGTCGGCCCAGCGGGATCGAGACCGCGCAATGCATCGGCCAACCGAGCCGCACCCTCGCGGAGCCAGTCGGCGGCGCGGTCGGGCTCGAACGCCTGCATCGGCGGGGCGTCGGCGGTCGGGGGCCGACCATTGTCGACACAGAACTTCGCCCATCGGTGGATCTGCCCGATGTGTTCGGCGAGCCGCAGGATGTCCCACCCCGGGCACGCGGCGATCGGGGCGTCGACTGCCGCGGTCTCCAGCACCACGGCGAACCGTTCGCTGTCGGCGGCGAGGTGGTCGAGGTACCAATCGGTGCTGTGGTTCGACTCGGTGTTCATCGGGCCCGACGGTAGCCTCCATCGCATGAGCCCGCTCGAAGCATTGGCGTCCGGTGGCGACGACGGCCAGACGGCCAGTCGCCCGATCATCACGATCACCGACGCGGCCCTCGGCAAGCTGCTCGAGCTGCGCGCCGACGAGTCCGACGCCGATCAGCTCGGCCTGCGGCTCGCGATCGCGTCCGAGCCGGGTGAAGACTTCCGCTACGACCTCAGTTTCGACGAGTACCTCAAGGCGGCGTTCGCCGACGAGGTGCGCACCCACGAGGGCGCCGACGGTGAGTCGATCAAGGTGATCGTGCCCGGTGCCGACGTCGAACTGCTCCAAGACGCCACGCTCGACTACACCGACTCGCAGGGGCTCGTCATCCGGAACCCCAATCGGCCGCAGACGCCCGACATCGAGGGCCTGACCAACGACGATGCGCTCTCGGCCGAGATCGAGGCGCTCGTCAGTGGCGAGGTCAACCCGGCGCTCGCCGCGCACGGTGGTTTCGTCACCTACGTCGGCCACGACGGCGAGGGCACGGCGTTCATGACCATGGGCGGCGGTTGCCACGGCTGCTCGATGAGCAAGATGACCATGCTCGAAGGCGTCCAGACCATGCTCAGCGAGCAGATCCCGGCCGTGCAGCGGGTCAAAGACCTCACCGACCACTCGACCGGCGAGAACCCCTTCTACAGCTGACCCGAGCGCTGACCCGACGTCACCAGGCGGCGGCGATCAGCGCCACGCCGAAGCCGGCGAACAGCACCGCTGACGCGATCTGGATCTTGCGCGGTTCGATCCGCTGACCGATCCGATTGCCCGCGACCGCCCCCAGCATCCCGGCAGCCACCTCACCGCCCGTGGCGCCCAACCAGGTGGCGACCGGGTTCGCCTGGGCCGCCAGCGCGGCGGTCGCCAGCTGCGTCTTGTCGCCGAACTCGGCGATGGCGATGGCCAGTGCGATCGAGCCGATCACGGTGCGCGTGGCCGTCCGGCGAACCGAGCCCGGCGCGCTACCCAGGTCGCCATCGCCGGCGTCGTTCCCGTCGTCGTCGTCGAGATCCCGCCAGGCCAATACCGCGAACACGAGGAACAGTGCGCCCGCAGCGAGCCCGATCGGACGCTCGGGGAGCGTCGCCCCCACGAGGCCACCGACCAGCGCGGCGATCGCCCCGGCCGCGGCATAGCCGATCGTGAGCCCGATCGCCACGGCACGGAGCCCGTGACGGGCGCCGTACCCGAGCGCCAGGAGTTGCGTCTTGTCGCCGAGTTCGGCGACGAACACGATGCCGAACGCCGACGCCACCGCCGTGACGAGACTCCACACGGAGATCAGCCGAGCGAACGCTCGAAGTCGGCGATCAGGTCGTCGACGTCTTCCAGCCCGACGCTGATGCGGACCAGCCCGTCGGTGACACCCGTGGCGGCCTGCTCGGCAGGGGAGAGGCTCGCGTGGGTGGTGGTCATCGGGTGGCACACCAGCGTCTCGGGGCCACCGAGCGACGTGGCACAGCGAGCCAACTCCAGCCCGTCGAACAGCTTCGCCACCGCCTCGCGGCCCCCGCCGAGCTCGAACGCCAGCACCGTGCCGAACTGTCGCATCTGGCGACGCGCCAGTTGGTGCTGCGGATGGGACTCGAGACCGGGGTAGTGCACGGCGGCCACGTCGGGATGCGCGTCGAGCCACTCGGCGAGACGGCCGGCCGAGGCCGACTGGTGTGCGGTGCGCACCGCCAGCGTGCGGACACCCCGCAGCGCGTTCAGCGAGTCGAACGGTGACGCCATCGCACCGTGCAGCACCGCGTAGGCCCACACGGCGTCGACGAGCTCACGCTCGCCGGCAATCACGCCGAGGGTCGCGTCGTTGTGGCCGGCGATGCCCTTCGTCGCCGAGTGCAGCACGAGATCGACACCGTGGGCGAGCGGCTGCTGGCCGACGGGCGTGCCGAACGTGGAGTCGACCACGGTGAACGGGCCCAGGATCGACCCGAGTTCGTCGAGGTCGCACAGTTCGAGACGGGGGTTCGACGGCGTCTCGGAGATCACCATGGTGGTGCTGCCCGGTCGGACCGCCGCCGCGAACGCACCGGGTTCGGCTCCGTCGACCAGCGTGGTCTCGATGCCGAACCGGGCGCACGGGCCCTGGAGGAACGCCAGCGTGCCCGCATACAGCTGCTTCGCGGCGACGATGTGGTCACCCGACGAACACAGCGCGAGCACCGTGGACGCGATCGCACCCATACCGCTCGCGAACGCCAGGGCGTCCTCGGCGTCTTCGAGGTCGGCGATCGCCTGTTCGAACGACCGGACCGTCGGGTTGCCGTAGCGGCCGTAGAACTCGTCGGCGCGGGTGGCCGTGGCGCGCCGGTTGGCGTCGTCGAGGCAGGTCGATTCCCACACGCTCGAGGCCCACAGGGCAGGAGCGAGCGAGGCGCCGCTGGCGTCTCGTCCGGATCGGATGGCGCGGGAGGCGGGACGGAGGCCGGGATCAGGTGACACAGAACTCGTTGCCCTCCGGATCGGTCATCACCATCCACCAACCTCCGTGTTCATCGACGCGACGGACCACTGTGGCACCCGCCTCGACCAGCTGGTCGATCTTGCTGTGCTTGGCGTCGTCGCTCCGGCCGGCCCGGATGTCGAGATGGACCCGATTCTTGACCGTCTTCGGCTCGGGAACCCGCAGGAACAGGATGCGCGGACCGGTGCCGTCGGGGTCGACGATCGCACTGATCGAGCCCGCAGCCGGGGTAGGAATACCGCTCGCCCGGAGGAAGTCCTCCCACGACAGATACCCGGCCGGAGGGGGCTCCTCGACGTACTCGAGGGCGATCGACCAGAAGCGACTCATGGCGTCGGCGTCGGCACAATCGATCGTGACCTGGAACGGCGTGCCCATCCGGCGTACGGTACCGCCATGGCCATCGGCTCGCTGCACGAGATCGTCATCGATTGCTCCAACCCGGAGGCGCTCGCCCGGTTCTGGCAGGCGCTCATCGGGGGAGAGGTCGACGTCGAGAGTCGGGACTGGGCCGTCCTCGACGGCGACGACGAGGGGTTCTACTTCGGGTTCCAGCGCGTGTCCGACGCCAAGTCGGGAAAGAACCGCATCCGTATCGACGTCGAGGTGGACGACCTCGCGACGGCGGTCGACGAGGCGGAACAGCTCGGTGCCCGCAAGGTCGGGGCGGTGATCGACGAAGACGACGGGCCGATCCAGGTCATGGTCGATCCCGGCGGCAACGAGTTCTGTTTCGTGGTGGCCTGATGATCTCCCGACCCGGCGACGACGCCCGGCGCGTGCGCGAGACCGACCTGCCGACGCCGTTCGGCGCCGACGAGATCCGTGACGCCACCCCCGACGGTCACCGGGTGACCACCGTCGTCGAGGAGGACGGCACCGTCACGGCGCAACGGCGGACGACGTTCCTCGACGGTGACGACGCCGGGGTGACGATGCGGCTCGAGATGCTCGACGCCGACGGCCGCCCGGTCGGCGAACCGGCCACGTTCCGGACCACGTGGTTTGATCTCCAGTCGCACGCGTCGTTCCCGGCGGCCGCCGCCGAGCGTTCGTGGGAGCAGGTCGACACGCCGCTGGGCCCGCTGGAATGCATCCGTTACGACGTACGGGGCGACACGGACATGACCTTCTGGTTCGCCGTCGAGCACCCGGGCATGCCGGTGGTGATGACCGTCACCGCGGGCGGGACGGTCACCACCACCTCCGTGGTCTCGATCTCGGCGGCGTGAAGGCGCCGGCCGGGTCGGGCCGCCCGAGTCGTCAGCCGGCGAGACCGGCGGTCACGGTGCCGGCGAGTTCGCCGTCGAAGTAGACGTCGTACGACTCGCCGTCGACCAACTCGGGTGACGAGAACACGATCACGCTGTAGTCGTTGACCGGCTCGAAGGTGACGAGGCTCTCACCATCGGTGGTCTCGATCCGCACGACGGTGCCGCCGGGGACCGTCGACCCGGTCGTGATGTACATCGACGCCTGGCTCGAGCCGGTTCCGATGCCCTCGGAGTTGCGGCCGTCGACGTTCGTGCCGATGAACAGACCGCCGGTCATGACGAACGTCCCGCCGCTGTAGTCGACGGCACTGTTGCGGGTGTCGGTCGGCCCACTCACGGAGACCACGCCGGCGGTCATCACGACGTGACCGTTGGCATCGATGCCGTCGCCCTGCTCGGCCAGATCGAGGGCGATCGTGATCGTGATCGATCCGCCGTTGATGTAGATGTAGTGGTCCCCGACCGCCTCGTCGCCGGGCCCGCCACCACGTCCGGGTGCCGCCGGCGCCGTCTCCGTCGACGCCGCATCGGCGCTCGCGACGTTGAGTCCGTCGTCGTTCGAGGTGATGTCGATCAGACCGTCGTTGATCGTGATGATCTCGGACTCGATGCCTTCGAACGCATCGGTGATCGTGATCGATCCGCCGTTGACGGTGACGAAGAGGTCGCCGTGGATGCCGTCGTCGCCGGATGCCAGCGTGATCGTGCCGCCGTCGATCGTGACCTCGTTGTTCGAGTGGATGGCGTCGTTGACGGCGGTGGCATCGATCACGCCGCCGCTGACGGTCACCATCACATCGCCCTGGATGGCCCGGCCCGAGTCGGACCCCGAACCGGCATCGATCGTCAGTTGGCCACCGGTGACGATGACGTCGGTCGCGGCCTGCACGCCGTCGTCGCCGGCGACGATGTCGGTCACACCGTCGGTGACCATGATGTAGCCGCGTTCGGTGTCTTCGTCGTTGTCGGCCTTGATGCCGTCGCCGCCGGCCTCGATCGTGATCGTGCCACCGTCGACGACTACGTAGTCCTTGCCGCGGATCCCGTCGTCGGCGGCGACGACCGAGATCGTGCCGGATTCGATCGCGAGCCCGTCCTTGCTGGTGATCCCGTCGTTGTAGTCGGCCTCGACCACGAGCTCGCCCTCGCCGGCGATCGTCATGTCGCCCGCGGAGTAGAGCGTTGCGTTCGGCTCGTCGGTGTCGGCGTCGGGGAACACGTAGTCGGCGCCGTCGGCCACGCGGTTCGTGGTGCCGTCCGCCAGCACCACGACGGCGCTGTCGGCCTCCAGCACGGCGATCGCCGCACCGTCGGCGTTCGTGATGTCGACCCCGTCGAGGATCAGGATGACGTCGTCGGTGTCGGCCACGTCGACGACGACCTGGCCGTCGGTCAGCGTGCCGGTGAGCGAGTACGTGCCGGCCGCTCCGATGGTCACCGTCGAGCCGTCGATCGTCACGGCGTCGGAATCCGCTGTGGCGGTCGAGCCGTCGAGCGCGATGCCCACCACGGCCGACTCGTCGTAGTCGAGGTCGTCGGCGTCGAAGTGCGACTCCTGGTTCTCGGTCGAGGCAGCGGCGGCGTCCACCGACGCTGCTGCCGACGCGTCCAGACCGGTCTCGACACCGGCATCGGAGGCGTCGTCGGACGCCTCGGTGGACACGGCGGCGTCCGTGCCGGAGTCGGTGACGTCCGCCTGGGTCGAGTCGGTCGAGGGGCACCCGCCGATGACGAGTGCCGCGGCGATGACCCCCGCCACGAAGATGTTGTGTCGCTGTCTGCCGCTCATGTGCGGTCTCCTTCACTCGGCGCTGTCGCGCCACCGAACTGTTGCTGTTGCCCGTAGTGGAGCGCGACAGGTCGAGAGCAACCCGTGAGGGTGCGAAGGATTGGGTAAGAACGTCAGCGGGAGAGGCGTTCGATCACGTGATCGTGCAGCACACCGTTGCTGCTGATCGCCGTGGGGTGCTCGTGGGTGGCGTTGCCGAACCGGTCGGTGAAGCGACCGCCGGCCTCCTCGACGATCACCCGCACCGCCGCGATGTCGTAGACCGCGACACCCACCGCGTCGACGGCGAGATCGAGCGCCCCTTCCGCGACGAGGCAGTGTTGCCAGAAGTCGCCGAAGCCACGGGAGCGACGCGCCTGCTGGGCGATGGCCACGAGCTCGGGGGTGAGTCCGAGGTCGTCCCAGCCGTCGTTGAACGTGACGCTGACCTGGGCGCCGCCGAGATCCGCGACGTCGGACACCCGACAGGGGGTGCCGTCGGCGAATGCGCCGAGGCCGCGGGCGGCCCACCATCGGTGCCGGAGCGCCGGTGCGGACGCGACGCCGAGCACGACGCCGTGATCGGCGTGCGTGAGCGCGATCAGCGTGGCCCACACGGGGATGCCGCGCACGAAACCCGACGTGCCGTCGATCGGGTCGACGATCCATCGCCACGGCGAGTCGGGGTCGCCCTGTAACCCGTGTTCCTCACCGAAGAACCCGTGGTCGGGACGCTCGGCGAGCACCCGTTCGGCGAGCAACGCCTCGGCGCCCCGGTCGGCCTCGGTCACCTCGGAGCGGTCGTCCTTCCAACCGAGTGTGAAGTCGGCGTGCTCGAAGCGGGGGAGCGTGAAGGTGTCTGCGGCGTCGGCGAGCGACAGCGCGAGTTCGAGTTCGGCGCCGAGGTCGGCGTTCATGCCGGGTGGCGGTCGAGCAGTTCGCGCACCGCTGTGGCGATACCCGGTGCATCGAGACCGAAGCGGGCCATGATCTGCTTCGGGTCGCCGTGGCCGACGAACTGTGTCGGCACCCCGAGCACCGTGACCGGCACCGCCGGGGCGATCTCGCCGATCTGATCGAACATCGCCATACCGATCCCGCCGGCGCGGATGCCGTCTTCGACCGTGACAACCGCGCCGTGCGCCGCAGCGTCGGCGATCATGTCGGGGTCGAGCGGGGCGCACGACCGGACGTCCCAGACGGTGGCGTCGATGCCGTCGTCGGCGAGCGCGTCGGCAGCCTTGAGGCTGTGCTCGAGCATCCGACCGACGGCGAGGATGCACACGTCGCCACCCTGCCGGTTGCGGCGCGCGTGGAGACCGATGCCGACTTCGTTCTCGTCGACCTGCCGTGCGGCGCCGCGCGGGTACCGGATGACGACCGGCCCGGAGTCGGCCAGGTCGGCCGCGTCGTCGAGCATCTGCTGGAGCTCTTGGGCGCTCGACGGTGCGAGCACGCGCATGCCGGGCACCTTGGAGAGCAGCGCCATGTCGTAGACGCCGTGGTGGCTGGCGCCGTCGGGGCCGGTGATACCGGCCCGGTCGAGGCAGAAGATGACCGGCAGCCGGTGCATCGCCACGTCGTAGACGACCTGGTCCCAGGCGCGTGACAGGAACGTCGAGTAGATCGCGACCACCGGGCGGAGGCCCGACATCGCCATGCCGGCGGCGCCCGCCACGGCGTGCTGCTCGGCGATGCCGACGTCGAAGAACCGGTCGGGGAAGTGCTCCTGGAACGGGATCAGGCCCGTCGGGCCGGGCATCGCGGCGGTGATCGCGACCATGCGCGGGTCGCGCTCGGCGACCTTGATCACGCCCTCGGCGAACGCCTGCGTGTAACCGGTCGGCACGGCCTTGGGCGGACCGACGACGGGGTCGAACACCGGCGCGTCGTGGAGATGCTTCTCGTCGTCGTCCTCGGCGGGGGAGTAGCCGCGACCCTTCTGGGTGAGCACGTGCACGACGATCGGGCCCTCCTCGGAGAGCTGCTCGGCGTTGCGGAACGCGGCTTCCATCTCGGTGATGTCGTGCCCGTTGAACGGGCCGACGTACCGGACCCCGAGCGACTCGAAGAACGCGGGCGGCTGGAGGAACTCGCGGACGCCGGCCTTGAAGCCCTCCATCGCCTTTTCGGCCTGGGGGCCGATCGCCGGGAGGTTCGAGAGGAACTCCTCGATGCGGCGCTGGCGGCGGACGTAGACCGGGTTGAGGCGGATGTCGGTCAGCGCGTGGGCGAGCTTGTCGGTCAGCTTGGCGGGGATGCTCGGGTGCTCCGAGCGAGCGTCGGCGCCCTGGCTGTTGGCCGACAGGTTGGACACGGTCGGCGCGTAGCTCCGACCGTTGTCGTTGAGCACGATGATGACCTGCCGCTTGCTGTGACCGAGGTTGTTGATGGCCTCGTAGGCCAGGCCGCCGGTCATCGCACCGTCGCCGATCACGGCGATGATGTGGCGGTGATCGTCGACCCCGGCGTCGCGGGCGACCGCCATGCCGTAGGCGTAGCTGAGCACTGTGGAGGCGTGGCTGTTCTCGATGTGGTCGTGGCGGCTCTCCTCCCGGCTGGGATAGCCGGAGAGCCCGTCGGCCTGGCGGAGCGACTCGAACCGCTGCCGGCGACCGGTGACGATCTTGTGGACGTAGGCCTGGTGGCCGGTGTCCCAGAGGATCGCATCGGTGGGGGAGTCGAACACCCGGTGCAACGCCAGCGACAGCTCGACGGCGCCGAGGTTGGAGCCCAGGTGCCCGCTCGTCTTCGAGACGGCTTCGACGATGAAGTCGCGGATCTCGCCGGCGAGCGCGTCGAGCTCGTCTGCCGACAGGCCGCGCAGGTCTGCCGGCTCGTTGATGTGTTCGAGATACATCTCGTGACGACGCTACCGCCGACCGCTGGGCCTCCGGTAGTCGGGTGCCGCTCGGCGCCGGGGCCGTCCGGTCAGTTCCCGGTGGACGCGTCGGCGACGAAATCGAGGCAATCGGACCCTGGTGTGGGGCGGAGGGTGTCGTCGACGACCTCCCACATCGTCACCGGTTCGGCGAAGTAGCCGGCGGCCTCGACGTCGGCCATCGTGTCGGGCTCGACGCCTTCGACGGCGGTGTACTGCGACGCGCCGGCGAAAACAACCGCCAGTTGCCGGGCGCAGTCGGGGCCACCGAACGATGCGATGTCGTCGAGGGTGAAGTCGGCCAGCACACTGTCGACGCTGAGCGCCTCGCCGGACCCGGCGTCGGTCACGATCTCCTCGGTGGGCACCGTGCCGGGCACGTCGGCACAGTCGGGATGCTCGGCGACGAGTCGGCCGTCGACGACGTCCCACAATTCGGATTCGCTCCGCAGGTAGTCGCCGGCGACGAGGGCCGCTTCGTCGGGGGCAGGTTCGCCCTCGGTCAGCTCGTAGATCTCGAGCACGGTGCGGAAATTCGACGCCTCGGCGCCGCACGCGAGCGCCTGTGACTCGTCGATCGCCTCGAGGCCCGGCTCGACCACGTTCTCGCGAATGGCACCGTCGTCGGTGCCATCGGCCCCGCCGCACGCCGTCAGGACGACAGCGGCCGCGACCGAGGCGGTGGTCAGTCGGCGGAACAGCACTTCGACATGAACTTGTCGACGTCGATGATGACCCGGGTCACCTTGCCGGCGGCCACGAGGCCACCGGAATCGGAGGCCGTGACCGTGAAGGTCATACGGCGTCCCTCGATCTTGTCGAGCGACGCCTCGACCACGATCTCGGCGCCCACCGGCGTGGGCTGCAGATGATCGATCTGCACGCGCATCCCGACCGAGGACTGGCCTTCGTCGAGCACGCCGCGCAGGGCGTCGATCGTGGCCTGTTCGAACAGTGCAACCAGGCGAGGTGTGCCGAGCACATCGACGTCGCCCGAGCCGAGTGCGACGGAGGTGTCGACGTCGTCGACGACCAACCGCGCCTCGCCCTTGAGTCCGACCGCTGCGTTCACGGATCGCCACGTTAACGGCCGGTCGTCGCCGAGACACGACCCTGACAGGTGACGGTCGTGTGACGTTCACCCGGCCGACCGCCCGTAGGCTCGACGGTGTGATCGATCAGGACGTCATCGAACGAACGCTGGGGGTTGCGCTCCGAACGGGCGCGGACTTCGCCGAGATCTACGCCGAGGACAAACGGAACACGTCCGTCTCGCTCGACGACGGACGGATCGAGCAGGTCACCTCCGGTCGTGACCGGGGTGCGGGCATCCGCGTGATCAAGGGCGAGACCACCGGCTTCGCCCACTCGAGCGACCTCAGCGAGCGCGGTCTCGCCGAGGCAGCGCAGGCCGCCGCGGCCGCCGCGAGCATCGGCGACGGCGCAACCCGCACGGTGGCGCTCACACCCACCACGCCGGCTGCGGTCAACGTGGTCGACCGGTATCCCGAGTCGATCCCCAAGGCCGACAAGGTCGCCATGGTGCAGCGGCTCGACGACGCGGCCCGCAGCGCCGGCGGGGAGATCGTGCAGGTGTCGGCCGGCTACGGCGACAGTCGCAAGCGGGTGCTGATCGCCAATACCGACGGGGTCTTCGTCAACGACGACATCGTGCGGGTGCTCGCCCGCATCAGTGCCGTCGCCGACGGCGACGCCGGCATGCAGACCGGGTTCCAGTCGATGGGGCACACGATCGGCTGGGAGGTCTTCGACCCCGAACACGACATGTACGTCGACCTGGAGGCGCTGGCGCGTGACGCCGCCCGGCAGGCGATCGTGAAGCTCAACGCCCGGCCGGCGCCATCGGGTGCCATGCCGGTCGTCATCAAGAACGGCACCGGCGGCGTGCTGTTCCACGAGGCGTGCGGCCACGGCCTCGAGGCCGACCACATCCAGAAGGGTGCCTCGGTCTACGCCGACAAGGTGGGCGAACTCGTGGCGTCGCCGCTCGTCACGCTCGTCGACGACGGCACGATGGCGGGAGAGTGGGGCACGCTCGCGGTCGACGACGAGGGCCACGCCACCCAGCGCAACGTGCTGATCGAGGACGGCGTACTCACCGACTACATGTGGGACCACATCCGGGCCCGCAAGGCCGGTCGCGGCCCGTCGGGCAACGGCCGCCGGCAGAGCTACATGCACCTGCCGATGGTGCGGATGACCAACACGTTCGTGATGGACGGCCCCGACGACGCCGACGACATCGTCGCGTCGACCGAGAACGGTGTGTACGTGAGCCACCTGGGTGGCGGCAGCGTCAACACCGCCACCGGTGACTTCGTGTTCGGCATGAACGAGGCGTACCTGATCGAGAACGGCGAGATCACCGAGCCGTTGCGTGAGGGCAACCTGATCGGCAACGGCCCGCAGGTGCTGCGCGACATCGACATGCTCGCGAACGACTTCGCGATGGGCAACCCCGGCACGTGCGGCAAGGACGGCCAAGGCGTCCCCGTCGGCGACGGCCAACCCACACTGCGGGTCAAATCTCTGACGATCGGCGGGACAGCGGCGTGATGATGCGAGTGAGGGAGCGCCAGTGAGTGAACGGTTGTCGGCGGCCTGCGTGGCCGGGGAACGGGGTGCTGGT
>CAXAWD010000047.1:0-13264 GCA_963972325.1 uncultured Acidimicrobiaceae bacterium | reverse complement strand
GCCGCGTGATCGAGGCTCAGATCGACACGGTGGTGACCTCCTCGCCGGCACGAAGACGGTCGGTCAGATCGGTCATTGCGACACAGAACGGGCTGAGACGTTCGGGCGGTACCTCGACCGAGACGTCCGGATCCGGGTCGGTCTCGGTGTCCGTTGCCTCGGTCGATTCGGATCCGTCGAACACGCAGCCCGACAAGAGCGCGACGGCCAGCACGCCCGTGCCGAGTGCTCGCGTCGAGGTCCTCATCGGTCCAGAGTGTGGCAGGTGGTCGGCCCGCATCCTCTGCGGCTCGTCGGTCGGCTCGTCGGCGCCGCAGAGTGATCGGTACGTTGAGGCCATGACGGTGATCGAGGAGACGATGACAGCCGACGAGCAGCGGGTGACCGAACTGGTCGACCGGTTGATCGAGTCGCACCCGCCGGCCGACACGAAGCCGGTCGACTTTCTCGGCGCACAGTTCGATCTCGGTCTCGCGTGGGTCCACTTCGACGAGGGGTTCGGCGGGCTCGGCCTCAACCCGAAGCTCCAACGGCTCGTCAACGAACGGGTGCGTGCGGCCGGCGGACCGTTCTCGATGGCCCGCAACCCGATCGGTTACGGCATGTGCGGCCCGACGGTGCATGCCTGGGGGAGCGACGACCAGAAGCAGCGCTATCTCCGGCCGCTGTTCACGTGCGAAGAGATCTGGTGTCAGCTGTTCAGCGAGCCCGGCTCGGGCTCCGACTTCGCCGGCCTGTCCTCGCGCGGCGTGCGCGACGGCGACGAGTGGGTCGTCAACGGCCAGAAGGTCTGGACCACGCTCGCCCACGTCTCACGGTGGGGGCTCCTGGTCGTCCGCACCGATCCCGAAACGGTCAAGCACGCGGGTTTGACCGCGTTCGTCGTCGACATGCAGGCCGACACCGTCGAGACCCGGCCGCTGCGCCAGATGACCGGTGAGGCCGAGTTCAACGAGGTGTACTTCACCGACACCCGCATCCCGCACTCGGAGATGCTCGGCAACCCCGGCGACGGCTGGCGGGTGTCGCTCACCACGCTGATGAACGAGCGGACGTCGATCGGCGGTTCGATCCCGGCCCGAGGTTCCGGCACGATCGCCGACCTGCTCGACGTCTGGAACGAACTCCCGGACGACCGCAAGGACGCCGCGACCCGCGATCAGGTCACGGCGCTGTGGATCCGCGCCGAGGTGCACCGCCTCACCAACATTCGCGCCAACCAGAACCGACGTGTCGGCGACCCGGGCCCCGAGGGGTCGATCGGCAAGATGGAGTCGGCCAACCTCAACAAGGCGATCTACGAGGCGATGATCGACCTGATGGGCGCCGACGGGATGCTGTACGGCAGCTACGAGATGCGGCGGCCCGAGACGGCGGCCGGTGGCTCGACTCGCCAGCAGCGGTTCCTCCGGTCGCGAGCGAACTCGATCGAGGGCGGCACCACCGAGGTGATGCAGAACATCCTCGGCGAGCGGGTGCTCGGTCTGCCCGGCGACGTGCGCGTCGATCGTGACGTACCCTGGAGTCAGGTTCCCCGGAACTGAACCGACGTTCCCGCGAACCGACACCCTCCGAACCGACACCCTCCGACCCCCCACCCCCCCACATCACCCTCGACCCCCCATCTGTACGCGCACGTGACCGCAGAAACTGCCCATCACCCATCCGGTCCCATGACGATGGCGATCTCACTCGCCGCGGTTGCCGGTTTCGTCGACGCCCATTTGTTCCTGCACGTCACCAGCGTGTTCGTGGCGAACATGAGCGGCAACATGGTGCGGGTGGGTATCGAGGTGGGCGACGGGCACTGGAGCACGGCAGCCGGCTCTCTCGCCGCCCTGATCGCCTTCACGTCCGGCGTCATCGCGGCGATCGCCCACCACGATCACCAGCTCCGCAGCGGCCGGCGGGTGCGACCCGACCAGCTCCTGATCGCCGAGATGCTGCTGACCCTCGCGCTCCCGCTCCTGCTCATCTTCGGTCACGTCGAGTTCGCAGCGTCGCCCGGGTGGCGCCATGTCGGGATCATCGCACTCGGCGCGTTCGCGATGGGGATCCAGGCATCGGCGCTCCGGCGCGTCGGGGAGATCGCCGTCGCGACCACGTACGGCACCGGCACCATCGTCCGGATCGGCGAGAAGGCGGCGCTGGCGCTGCGACAGGCGGAACGTGTCGGTGGCAGCCGCCGGATCACGACGGTCACGGTGCTGGTGGCCGTGCTCGTCAGCTACATCGGCGGTGCGGCGCTCGCCTCCGTACTCGGATCGGCGCCCGCTCTGCTGTTCATCCCTCCGGTCGTGCTCGCCGTGTTCGCCACGTACGTCCACTTCGACACGCGGTTCCAGATGGCGTTCGCCCAGTCGCGTGCCCGGCTGCGTGCCCGCGTGTCGCTCGACGCCTGACGGGCCCCGAGCCCGGGCGTCGGGCTGCCGTCGTCAGGAGCCGGTGGTCAGGAGCCGGTCGTCAGCAGGTAGCCGCAGTACATCGCGCCCAGTGCGGCGAGGAGGCCGACCGCACCACCGACGGCCAACGCGACCTTGGAGTTGCCGACCTGGTGCACCGCAGCGGCGGCGCCGCTCACCATCGCCAGGCCGATCTTGAGGAACAGCGTGACCTGGTACGAGGTGGTGGTGTTGGCCACGTCGATGTCGCCGAGGTTCCAGAGGCCGGTGATCACGACGACCACGAACGCCGGCCACGCCACCCGTGCGAAGGCCTTGGCCGCGACCTTCGTGGCATCGGGATGCGATCGGCGCAACGACGGCACGACCCCGGCGAGTGCGATCTGCCCGCCGACCCACACCGAGGCGGCGAGGACGTGCAGGAAAAGACGGACGGTGTCGAGGGTGGGGGAGAGCATGATCAGTCGGCCAGGGCGGCCAGCACCTCGCTGGCGGGAAGGCTGCGATCCTCCATGACGGGGCGCTCGAGGAGCGAGCCGCCGAGCAGGGCGGTGCTCGCCAGTTCGATCGAGCTCTGCAGCTCGCGGATGTTTCGTGGTGGTGGGAAGTACTCGTCTTCCTCGGTGATGCGGACGACCTCGACACCGTTGCGGGGTGCGAGGCGGGCGAGCACGCTCTCGACGAGTTCTTCGGGTGCCGACGCCCCGGCGGTCACGCCGACCGTGCCGCTCAGGTCGTCGGGCACCTGCTCGGCCACGTTGACGCGGTACACCCGCTCGCAGCCGGCCTCGCGGGCGAGTTGTTCGAGCGCCCGGGTGTTGGACGAGTTCGACGACCCGATCACGACGATCGCGTCGCACCGTTCGGCCATCGCGAGCAGCGACGACTGTCGGTTGGTGGTGGCGAAGCAGAGATCGCTGCGCCCTGGTGTCCACACCTCGGGGAAGCGCTCACGGACCCGAACGGCGACGCCCTCCCAGTCGCGGTGCGAGAGCGTGGTTTGGGCGAGGAGTGCGACGGGCCCGTCGAACTCGGGGAGCGCATCGACCTCGCCGGTGGATTCGACCCGGCTGATCGAGTCGGGGGCGACGGCCATCGTGCCGACGGCTTCCTCGTGGCCGTCGTGGCCGACGTACACGATCTGGTAGCCCTTGCCGGCCCGGACCTTGACCTCGTGGTGCACCTTGGTGACCAGGGGGCAGACCGAGTCGACGACGAAGCTGCCCCGGCTCTGTGCGGCGGCGACGACCTCGGGGGCCGAACCGTGCGCCGACAGCATGATCGGGCGCCCCTCGGGCACCTCGGACACATCATCGACGAACACCACGCCCTGTCGCTCGAAGCGCTCGACCACGATCTTGTTGTGGACGATCTCGTGGTAGCAGTAGATCGGCGGCTCGAACGAGCGGACCATCCACGCGAGGGCCTTGATCGCCATCTCGACGCCGGCACAGAACCCGCGGGGCTCGGCGAGGAGGACACGATCGACGTTCATGTGCCGAACAGAGTACCGGCGGGCCCCGGCACACGGCGCCGATAGCCTGGACCGGCCATGTCCGCACCACTCGTCGTCGCCGTCGCGCCCGATTCACCGGCCGCGCTCGCCGGGCTCCAGCCCGGTGACGAGATCGCGCGCGTCGACGGACAGGTGCCGCGCGACGTGATCGAGTGGCAGATGTTCACCGACGAGGCCGACATCGCACTCGACGTGCTGCGCAACGGGCTCGAACTCGACGTCGAGGTGCCCAAGCGAGCCGGTGAGTCGCTCGGCATCGAGGTGCAGTCGGCCGTGTTCGACCGGGTTCGCACGTGCGACAACCACTGCGAGTTCTGCTTCATCTACCAGTTGCCCAAGGGCATGCGCCGCAGCCTGTACCTGAAGGACGACGACTACCGACTCAGTTTCCTGTACGGCAACTTCACCACGCTGACCCGCTTCACCGAGGCCGATCTCGAACGCGTGATCACCGAGCGGCTGTCACCGTTGCACGTGTCGATCCACGCCACCGACCATCACGTCCGCAACCGGATGCTGAAGAACTCGCGTGGCGGCATGAGCCTGCGGTGGTTGCGGGCCCTGCTCGACCACGGCATCGAGGTGCGCGGGCAGGTCGTCGTGTGTCCCGGCGTCAACGACGGTGACGTGCTCGACGACACGCTCGCCGGCGTGCTCGACCGGTTCCCAGAACTCGAATCGGTCGCCGTCGTGCCGCTCGGCCTCTCCAAGTTCAACAAGGAGTCGGCGATGCGGCTGCACACGCCCGACGAGGCGAGCCGTGTGGTCGACATCATCGAGGAGTGGCAGGCCACGTTCCTCGATGTGCTCGGAAGGCGCATGGTGTTCGCCGCCGACGAGTACTACCTCATGACGGGGCGTGACTTCCCGGCCGCCGAGACGTACGAGGGCTTCCCGATGCACGAGGACGGCATCGGCATGGCCCGCACGTTCGAGCGCGAGTTCCACGGCGTCACCGACGAGGCCACCGGCGTGCGCAGTGGGTTCTTCGCCGCCGTCGACCTGCCCGCCAACCCGGCGGCCTACACCGGCTTGCGTTCCCCGTCGAACGACGTCGTGCAATCGGTCTCGCTGCGGCCGCGCCGCAACGCCCGTGTCGGCGTGCTCACCGGGCCCTTCGGCGCCCAGGTCATCCGGCCGCTGGTCGAACAACTCGGGCGTGACGACGTGCGGATCCTGCCGGTCGAGAACCGGTTCTTCGGCGGCAACACCGGCGTGACCGGTCTGATGACCGGCGACGACCTCACGCGGGTCTTGGGGGCCGAACCGGAGGGCGACCGCTATCTGCTGCCCGACGTGTGCCTCTCCGACGACGGTCGATTCCTCGACGGGCTCTCCGTCGACGACCTCCCGCGAGCGGTCGAGATCGTCCCGACCGACGGCATCGCGTTGCGAAACGCCTTGGAGCAGGCAGCATGAGCACCATGGAATCCACCGATCTGCCCACGGTCGTCATCGTGGGGCGCCCCAACGTGGGCAAGAGCACCCTCTTCAACCGGATCGTGGGTGAGCAGGCGGCGATCGTCGAGAACCGACCCGGGGTTACACGTGACCGCAAGGAACTCGAGGCCGAGTGGCTCGGCGTGTCGTTCAACGTGATCGACACCGGCGGGTGGATGCCGAAGGGTTCCGAGCTCGACGACAAGGTGTCCCGTCAGGTCGAGCAGGCCGTGATCGGGGCCGACCTCGTGCTGTTCGTCGTCGACGCCAGCGTCGGCGCGCTCGAAGACGACGAGGCCGTCGCCGACTGGCTGCGGCGCGGGCAGCACAACGTGATCGTCGCCGCCAACAAGGCCG
The DNA here is from genome assembly GCA_963972325.1 of uncultured Acidimicrobiaceae bacterium. Lineage (GTDB taxonomy): Bacteria > Actinomycetota > Acidimicrobiia > Acidimicrobiales > Ilumatobacteraceae > Ilumatobacter. Next base: position 7,549 of record CAXAWD010000047.1, on the reverse strand, counting down.
ACAACAACCGCCGGGAAGAAGACCTGTGGCAGTTCATGTCGCTCGGCCTCGGCGACGCGGTGCCGGTCAGCGCGCTGCACGGCCGCCGGGCGGGCGACCTGCTCGACGTCGTGCTCGAGCGTCTGGGCGACAAGGCCGTCTACGTCGAACCGTCCGACGACGGTTCGTGGGTCGCCGACGAAGACGCCGAGCCGTGGACGCCCGAAGACGCCCGGCCGCCCCGTGTGGCGATCGTCGGTCGTCCCAACGTGGGCAAGAGCACCCTGTTCAACCGGCTGGTCGGTTCCGACCGCTCGGTCGTGCACGACATGGCCGGCACGACGCGCGACGCGATCGACACGCTGGTCGAGACCGAGGACGGCCCGATCGTCTTCATCGACACGGCCGGCATGCGCAAGAAGGGCAAGATCGACGACTCGGCCGAGTACTACTCGCTCGTTCGCGCGCTGCGGGCGATCGACGACGCCGACATCGCCCTGCTCATCATCGACGCCACCGAGGGTGTCACCGGGCAGGATCAGCGGCTGGCCGAGCGGGTCGACGCGTCGGGCTGCCCGATCGTGATCCTCCTCAACAAGTGGGACCTCGTCGGCGACGTCGAGCGACGCCACGAGGTCGAGACCGAACTGACCCGCAAGCTGTCGTTCCTCGGCGACGCCCCGGTCATCAAGATCTCGGCGTTGAGCGGCAAGAACGTGCACAAGCTCCGGCCTCGCCTGCAGGAGGCCATCGAGCAGTACCACCGGCGGGTGCCGACCCGCGACGTCAATCGGGTCATCATCAAGGCTCAGCAGGAGTCGCCTGCCGGCCAGGGCGCACGGGTGCTCTACGCCGTGCAGGGTGCGACCGACCCGCCCACGTTCACGCTCTTCGTGAACCGTGAGCTGCCGCAGCACCACGTCCGGTTCCTCGAGCGCAAGATCAAGGAGGCGTTCGGCTTCGGTGCCACACCGATCAAGCTGCGCATCCGCAAAAAGGTCGATTGATGCCCTGGTGCGAAGAGTGCGCGAAGTATCACGCGCCCACGGCGATGAACGACGACGGCACCTGCCCGGTGTGTGGGGGAGCGGTCGAACCGCCGGAGGCGCCGGGCGGTGCCTCCGGCCAGGTCGAGTCGACGCCGTGGCACTTCAAACTGCTGGTCGGAGCGACCGTGGTGTATCTCGGTTGGCGTTTCGTGCAGCTCGTGGTCTGAGAGCGGCCGGGGGTCGATAGGCTCGCCGGGCACAAACACGACAGCAATGTCGTCACGGGCTGTAGCGCAGTTTGGTTAGCGCACTTGTCTGGGGGACAAGGGGTCGCAGGTTCGAATCCTGTCAGCCCGACAAAGGCGCAAACCCTTGCATTGCAAGGGTTTGCGCCTCTTTCACGTTTCGGGAGAGGGTCGGCGATACGGGGTCCGTAGTCCCTTATCGGTCCCCTATCCGGCCGGTTCGGTCCCTTGTGCGGTCCCGGACGGTCCCCGGCGGCCCCTGGCGGTGTACGACCGGAGGGGACGACGGCCTCGCTCGACCTGGCTCTCGCACGTCCCACACCACGGCACCCGGCCACCGGCTCCGGTGTCCCCGCTGGCGCCTCTGTGCGTCCCTCTCCGGCGTCGACGGTACCGGGACACACGGGAGGTCGACCTCGTCCGGCTCCGGGAGACGACCCGTCCGCCAGAGGTGCGCCAGCACGTCACGACCGAACCCGCCACGACGACCGAAGCGGACGGCGCGGGCGAACACGGAACGGGCCGGGTCGTCGTCGGGCCCGCCGAGATCGCGCTCGTGTTCGTCGAGCACCTCATCGAGCGTCGTCTCCCCGTCGGCGAGATCGCGGCGCGAGCGATGGCGACCGGACGAGCGAGCACATCCCGGGGCGTCACCCTCGACAGACGCGGCCCACACGACCAACGTCTCCCCGGCGTCGAGCGCGTACGTCAGGCAATCGCGGCACACCGGGCACGCAACGCACACCCGCACGGCGTGCGCGATCCACTCCGGCTCCGGCTCCGGCTCCGGCTCCGAGGCATGCCACGCTCCCGGGTCGTCGTCATCGGTGCACGCGGCGAGCGCTCGCCACGCTTGCGCCTGGCGCCACGTGAGCAGGGGTGCCGTTAACGAACGTGTCACCAGGGGCCAAACCGTCACGGCGCCGCTGAGCGGGCGCGGTTGATGGTGCGGTACACGGTCGGCCTCGAGATCGAGAAGACCTCGGCGAGGTCGGTGATGCTGTGGTCGCCGGCGTCGTGCATCCGAACGAGTTCGGCCTGTTGCTTCTTCGAGAGCTTCGGTTGTCGGCCCTTGAGCTTGCCCTTGGCTCGGGCGACGGCCATGCCTTCGCGGGTGCGCATGCGGAGCAGGTCGACTTCGAACTCGGCGAAAGTGGCGAGGATGTTGAAGAACATCTTGCCCATCGGGTCGTTCGGGTCGTGGACCTGCCCACCGAGCGACAGCGCGACGCCTCGCTCGGCGAGTTCGTCGCCGATCGCCCGGGCATCGGGAACGGATCGGGCGAGCCGGTCGAGCTTCGGCACGACGAGCGTGTCACCGGTGCGGACTGCGGCGAGTGCCTGGTCGAGGCCCGGTCGCTTTCGGTTGGTGCCGGTGAGTCCGTGGTCGAGGTACATCCGGTCCTCGGCCACCCCGAGTGCCTGGAGCGCTTGGCGTTGGGCGGTGAGGTCTTGTTCGTCGGTGGAGCAGCGGGCGTAGCCGATGAGCGTGCCGGTCACGACCGAACTGTAACGGATAGCGGGTGGTCACTGAGAATCTGTCCGTACCAGCTATGTGAGACACAGATGCCCCAGGTCGGCGACCTGGGGCATCGGTCAGTAGAGGTGTCCGTTTGGGGTTCCTCTATCGTTCGGTGTCAGCGGCGAGTTGAAAGACCCGGCGTGCGCGCGGCGAAGATGCTGCCCAACGTTGCGATCAGCACAAGCTGTGCGACGAATGGGGCAAGGGCCGCAATCGCCGATCCAAGCTCGGCTTCGCCGGGCCCCAGGTCGACCAGAGCGATAGCAGTGCCAGCGAGTGTCCCAAACGATACACCGACGATCACGATCGTCAGGGAGGCGACCAATGCCATGCTGAGGCGGAATTGATACGGGAATCGGAGGTCGTTGTAGAGGGCGAGGTCTGCACGTCGCAGGTAGAGGAAGGCGACGAGCGCGAGGCCGAGGATGAGACCGAGCAGCCTCCAGACCCCGTGAATGGCATCGGCGAGGAACTCGTCTGCGCTCTCGTTCGTGGTGGGCAGGTCGGCCTGGCGTTCTGCGATTGCGATTGTCGAGCCGGTAGCGAGATGTGTGGAGAGAGCGGCGTCGATGTTCTGGTTGGCGCCGACGCGGAGTGCGACCCAGCATTCCTGGCTCGTCTCGTTGGTGTCGGTCGGTAGAGCCACGACGTTCCGGAGTGTTCGGGCGCGTGTGCTGTTGGGGCCTCGCGCTGTCGGAAAACGGACGTTCTGGACGGCGACCGTTCCCTGGCTGGTTCCGACGAGTGTCGCGATGTCTGCGCCGAGGATCGCTGGCTTCGGCGACGAGTCGTGGAGTCCGAGTACGGCGTCGAGGTCGCCGGCGTAGGTGACCACGTCGAGACCGTCGATGCTGGTGGCGGCGCTCACGGTGGCGACTGCGTCGACGTCCGTCCAGGTTCGCAGAGCGAGGCATCTGGAAACGTCGATGCCGCCTTCATCGACACGGAGGCGAGTGACGTCTCGGCCAGCGGTAACTGCGTCTCGTTCGATGCGTGTGGCCTCGGTGGCAAGTGACGTTTCGGTTCTCATCAGCGCTGCCGTCGCTGCAGTAGCTACGGCGAGTATGCCGATGGCGAGCCAACGACCTCCGGCGAGGAGGTACCAGCCCTCACGTACGGTTGTGTGGACGCTCGACAGACGATGCTCGGTCATGTGGGGGGGAGTTCCACGATCGTATCGAAGTCATCGAGCACGCTGTGGTCGTGTGTCGCGACCACGATGGCTCCTCGCGCGCGACGTCGAATAGCTTCGATGACGATGTGTTTGGTGTGGGAGTCCAGCTGGGAGGTCGGCTCATCGAGCAGTAGTAGATCAGGCTGGTTGACGAGCGCCCGTGCGATACAGACCCGTTGCCGTTGCCCCCCCGACAGTTTCCAGGCTTGAACCCCGGCGAACTTGTCGAGTTGCACCTCACGCAGGACCTCGAACGCCTCCCTTATCGCGGAGTCCCATGTGACCGTTGCCGCTGCGCCGAGCGCAACGTTGTCGCAGCTCGATCGCCACTTGAGGATCGGAGTGTTCTGCTGCACGAACGAGTGGTCTGCGTACGACCGGACGATCTCACCCTCTTGGGCGGACAGCAGACCCGAGATCAACGAAAGCAGGGTGGACTTTCCGGAACCTGATGGGCCGACGAGCGCGACGCGTTCTCCGGCTTCTACAGCGAGCGAGAACTCATTGATGATCGACGCAACATGAGGGCCCCGGCTCGTTCCGTAGCGGAAGCTCACGGACTTGAGCTCGATCAGGGGCACGAGACGTCCTCGAGCACGTCGTCAGCATTCAGCAACACCTCGTCACCTGCTAGGGCGTCAACTACGACTTGATCGTCCGTGACGCCAACGCCAAGGTCGCCGTTGTAACCGCCGAACCGCACTGCGGACCAGGGCTCGGACGGCGAAGACCTAGCCCAAACACAGCCCTCCCCGTCCGTTGTACGGATCCATGCCGACGGGGGCACTCTTGCGACCCGAGTGGCCCCCGGTTCACTGAGCTGGACTGGGACCTCGCTGCGATCGGAGTCGTCCGGGGCGCCAATGGCTGCCGCGACTGTCGCAACTGTTTGGGGTGATGCCGTGCCTTCGTCGAACTCGGCTGCGGACGCCAACGTAGAACCGTCGTCCGAACCCGTGATCGTCCAAACTGATCGGCCGCTGAGATCGAGCGTCGAAGACTCGGCGCGGATCGCCGTCGCAGCGGGTTCGCCCGTGGCGAGTGGCTCTCCGACGACCGGGGCGGGCGCAGCGATTTCCATGTGAACCGACGCGACGAGGGCCCCGGTCGACTCAGGCGCGAGCCAGACGAACCATGCCGGATCAAACATCACCTCTTCACTCGTCGGCTCGGCGCCCAGATCTGCAGCAAGCAGCTGAACGGCCGCCGCGGTTGCGCTGTCCCAATCGCCAAGTTTCGCTACCGCGGTTTCGAGGTAGCCGAGATCATCGAGCGCGTCCTGCAGGTGACGAACGTCGGGACCCGAGTCGCCGGTCGTGAGTACACGGAACCAAGGGGTTGGAGCCCCGACTGCAATGCGGCGAACGCCGTCGATAGCGACGATGGCCGTGCCGTTTGTGAGCCTTGTGCGAGGCTCGAGCAGAACGTCGGTCACAAGCCCGTCCCACTCGGGTGCGCTGAGAACGACGGGCGTTCGCCAGTCGATGAACAACTGCGCTGATCCCGACCGTTGCACTTCGGTCACGTCGACCTGGCCGATCGACGGCTCTGTCTCCGTCGTCAGGCGAGCTGGCAGCGCTGTGCTGTCGAACGTCGCGATGACGTAGGTTGGTATCGCTACGAGCAGCGCGAGGATCGCGACCAGGGCGACCGTTTGAAGTCTTCTCCTCATCGTGGGCTACGAGACTACGCACGCCGTCATAGCACTAGTCGGCGACGACGGTTGACGGGAATGCTTCCGTGTAGCACTCGAGGACGGCCTCGTCTTCCGATTGCTGGGCAACGCGCCGCAGGTCGTCCCTGGACTCAGCGTTGATCGGCTCCAAACCGAGTTCTCCGGTGCATGCGTTGAATCGGCTGATCACCGGTGCGATGTTCGCTGGGTTCAGCAGGTTGTAAGCCTGTTGAACGAGCACGGCGTGGTCCTCTTGGCATCGATCCGCCGCGGTGACGAGTCCGTCGTCGTTTGCTGAGAACGAATACGAGAGGTCCCCATCCCACTGCCTTGAGATCGACGATACCGACATCCCAAGGTCCGCGACGCAATTCCGGGCGGCGAGCACGGCGTCGAGAAGTTCCTCGTCAGTAACAACGCCATCTTCCATGATGGCGACCTGCTGGTCGGAGCCAGCCGCCTCCGCAGCCACGAGGAGGTCGTCGATCTGAGAACTCTCGGCGCCGCCGCTGGTGCCGCCCCCGCAAGCTGCTACAGCGAGGACGACACCGAGCGTGGCCGAGCGAGCGAACCGACTCACGAGTATCGCGTCACGCAGCTCCCAGCGGAGATGCAGAACTGGCCTGCTGACGGCAGGGCGGCGACGAGCAGCGCTGTGGCGGTCGCAACTGTGGCGGTGATCTTCTTCATGGTGCTCCTTGCTGGGTTGGGCGGCTATTCGGGTCGGACTCCGGCGACGATGACGGTCTGGTTGCTGGCGTCGATGCCGATGCCGGCGCAGTCGATGCCATCGGGGAAGTCCTCGGCGAGGGTTACGGTCCAGTCGAGGTAGCCGTTGTCGTCGAGAGTTCGACGGGTCTCTGCAAGGGCGTCGTCTTGGCCGTAGCAGTCGTTGAGGAACGTGTCGATGAGTTCAGCTTCGAGGTCGAGGATGCTGAGTGCTGCGGTGTTGTCGGCGTCTTGGTCCAACAGGTCGAAGCCGGCGCGTGAGCAGACGGTGGTCGGGTCGCCGGGCAGGACGATCGCGGCGCCGGCGTCGTTGACGCACGCAGCGAGTGGCGGGACGGTGCCGGTGCCGAGGGTGCCGTTCGCCCACAACTCCGCGCAGGCGGCGACGGGGTCGGGCGCGCCGGCGAGACCGACGACGTCGCCGGCGGGGTCCGAGGTTGCGGCGCAGGTGATGGCGGTGGGCTCGGTCGGTGACGAGGTTCGCAGGACCGCGAACGCTGCGGTCGCCAGACCTGCGACGGCGACCGTGCCGGCGACGACCCAGAGCCGGCGTCTCGACGGCCGCGACGGGCCGACCGTTCGGGGTTCGGCGACGATGCGCGCCAAGAGCTCCTCATCCACAGCGCCTGGGTCGGTGGCGGGGTCGTCGTGGAGTGGATTGAGTGCTTTGAACAGCTCGAAGGGGTCGGTTCGGGTCATGCCACTTCACCTGCTTCGACACGCTGGTGGAAGTCGTGTTCGAGGTTCTTGCGCAGCCGGTGGAGCCGGACGCGTACGTTGCCGGCGCGCTGGCTGGTTGCTTGTGCAATCTCTTTCGGGGTCATCTCGAACCAGCCCGCCATGATCATCAGCTCCCGGTCGTCGTCCGACAACTCCCGCAGCAGATCGAGGAGCGGTGCGACCTCGACGGGGTCGAAGCCGCCGGTGGCGAGGCGGGTTGTGAGTTGCGGCCGGGCGTCGGTGATCAACTCGATCAGCGATCGGCCACGGCGGCTCATCGCCCACCGGTTGCGGGCCATGTTTCGCGCCGTGCCGAACAACCAACCACGAGGCGACTCGGTGGGGATCTGGTCGAACTTCTGCCATGCCGTCGTGAACGTCGTCGACACGATGTCATCGACTTCACCGTCAGCGACGAGCGTGCGCGCGAATCGGCGCACCTCGTGGTAGTGCTCTCGGTAGAACGCTTCGAACTCGTCGTCCGATCCATGTGGATCGTTGCTCACACCTGCGAGT
>CAXAWD010000046.1:0-13319 GCA_963972325.1 uncultured Acidimicrobiaceae bacterium | reverse complement strand
TGAGATGCAGCGAGGGCCACGGCGACGAGGACGACGCCGACGTGCACGATCAGGCCGCCGTAGAGCCGTCGATTGCCGCTGATCGTCCGGGTCAACGCGGTGGTGAGGCGCTCGGAGCGGGCGCGACGCCTCGCCGACACGGCCGTCGTGACCTGCTGCCCGATGGCGGACAGGGTGAACGCGGCGAGCGCGAACGTGACGACCTGGGAGATGCCGCGCGCTCCGGCCACCACGACGGCGGCCAAGGTCACGAACGCGACGATGGCGGGAACCCGAAGTCGCCGGCGCAGCACCTCGGTCGTCGTCGTCCGCCACGGCAGGTTCGGCGCGACCGCCATCAGGAACAGCACCGCCAGGCCGAGCGGCGCCGACATCCGCACGAAGTACGGCTCGCCGACCGAGAGCTGATCGCCGGTGACCGCCTCCGCGAGCAGCGGGAAGGTCGTTCCCAGCAGCACCACGAACGCGATCGCCGCGAAGATCAGGTTGTTCATCATGTACGCCGCGTCGCGGGAGAGCGGCGAGGAGATCTGTGTCGACGACGCCAGACGGTCGGCCCGCCACGCGATCAGACCGATCCCGGCCAACGACACGGCCGCCGTGAAGCCCAGCAGCGCCGGCCCGAGCGACGACTCGCTGAAGGCGTGCACCGAAACGACCACGCCCGAACGCGTGAGGAACGTTCCGAGGATCGTCAGCGCGAACGTCGCGATCAGCAACGACAGGTTCCAGACCCGCAACATGCCGCGCCGCTCCTGGACCATCAACGAGTGCAGGAACGCGGTCGCGGTCAACCAGGGCAGCAGCGACGCGTTCTCCACCGGGTCCCACGCGAAGTAGCCGCCCCATCCGAGCACCTCGTAGCTCCACCACGCGCCCAGCGCGATGCCCGCCGTCAGGAACCCCCACGCGATCAACGTCGTACGACGTGTCTCCGCGATCCACCCCTCGCCGACGCGCCCCGTCACGAGCGCCGCGATCGCGAACGCGAACGGCACCGTGAAGCCGACGTACCCCAGGTACAGCATCGGCGGATGGACCGCCATCAGCGGGTGGTTCTGGAGCAACGGGTTGGGGCCCCGCCCCTCGAGCGGGACCGGACCGTCGATGCCCCGGAACGGATTGGCCGGGCCGAGCATGAGCGCGAAGAAGAAGGTCGCGACCACCACGGTGACGACGAGCGCCCACGACACGAGTGGGTCGTCGCGGTGGCGGCGGTGCTTCCACCACAGGGCGAGGAGATGGACGCAGAGCACCAGGCTCCAGAGCAGGATCGATCCTTCGAGCGACGCCCACAGTCCGGCGATCGTGTAGAGCAGCGGCGTCGTCGTGGCGTTGTTCTCGGCGACATAGCGGACCGAGAAGTCGTGGCTGATCAGGGCCCACTCCATCACCGCTGCCGCCGCCAGGCCGGACACGGCGAGGACCGGGATGAACCGGCCGCCGAGGCGGAGCAACCCGATGTTCCGACGGAACAACCCCGTGACCATGATCACGACCGACGTGACGCACGCGGCGAAACCGATTGCGATGACGAGGCGTCCCAACTCGACCTTGCTCATGGGACGTCGGCCCGTGCGGTTCGTACCCCTGCGTCGTCCCCGTCGTCGACCTCGGGGGCCTCGTAGTCGGAACCGTGCTTGATCATCAGCCGGTCGGATGTGAACACGGCGCCGAGCCAGCGCCCTTCGCTCACGACCGGTACCCCGTCGTCGAACAGTTCGGGCGGGTCGCCACGGTGCTCGACGTCGACGGTGGCGACACCGTCGGTCAACCGGAACGACACCACCTGGCCACGTGTCTCGACACTGCCCGGCACCACCGCACCGGCGAGGCGCATCCGATCGCTGCCGTCGTCGGCGCGCGACTCGACCGCCTCCGAGACCGTACGGAAGTACACGAGGTTGCCGGCGAGCCCGCCGAACAGCAGCACGCCGATCGCGAGCAGCGAGACCGCGACCGGGAGGATCACCCGCATCCGCCTCATGACGCCCCTCCCGTGGTGGGGTGCGTCCGGCGCCGCACCCGATGGTGGCGGAACCTGATCATCAGGCCGTAGGCGGCGACGACGACACCGGTACCGAGCCACCCGGTCGTCACGAATGCTGCATCCGTCATGCTGAAACCTCCTGGAGGACTGAGTCGGTCGCGGTGGCCCGACGACGCCTGACCGCGTCGGCGACGACGTCGGCATCGAGCCGATCGACGTGCACCGCGAGCTCGTATCGGGCCCAGAGCAGGCGAAAGAACAACGCGGTGAACGCCAGTACTCCGACCAGCAACGCCGCCGCCATCGCGCCCTCGATCTGTGGATCCAGTTCCGGCGTGACCACGGTCGCCTGCTGATGCAGCGTGCGCCACCAGACCACCGAGAAGTGCACGACCGGAACGTCGACGAACGCCACCAGGGCCGCGATCGCGTTGCGACGGGCGCGGACCTCCTCGCTCGCCGGAATGCGGCGGATCGCGAGGTAGCCGACGTACAGGAACAACAGCACCGTCGTGGTGATCAGGCGAGCGTCCCAGGTCCACCAGACGCCCCACACCGGGCGCCCCCACAACGAACCCAGGGCGAGCGTGAGCACGGTGAAGAGCACACCCAGCTCCGCCGACGCCGCTGCGAGGCGGTCCCAGCGGCGTCGGCGCGTTCGGTGCCACAGGTACAACGCGGACATGAGCGACGTCGTGGCGAATGCGAGGTAGGCCACCCACGCGGCCGGAACGTGGAGGTACATGAGCCGTTGGGCGTCACCTTGGAAGCGGTCGGGCGGTGCCACGACGAGGCCCAAGAGGACCAGCGCCGACATCGAGACGACGACGACGACCGACAGGGCGATTCGGACGATTCGGACGATTCGGACGATTCCGGATGTGTTCATCAGGTCTCCTCGATCAGCGATGCGAACGTGAGCGAACCCAGCGACGCGTAGATGGCGGCGAACACGCCCAACAGCCCGACCCAGGTCGTGGCGGTGCCGGTGCCGACGTCGACGGCGATCTCGAAGGCCCTGGTCGCGGCGACCATCAGCGGCACCAACGCCGGCAACAGGAGCACGGCGAGCAGGCTGTCGCGGCCGTCGCCCGCGATCGTGAGCGCGCCGTAGAGCGTCCCGGCGCAGGCGATCCCGGCCGACGCAAGTAGGAGGCACGCCGCCACGATCACCGCGCCGGGACGCGACACCTCGTACAGCACGACCATGGTCGAGCCGACGAGGAGTTCCAGGGTCAGCAACTCGACCGCGATCGCGGCCGCCTTGCCGAGAAACATCGCAGCCGGGTCCAGACCGGCACCGATCAGTCCCTCGCCGGCCCGGTGTTCGCGCTCGAGGGCGAACGACCGGGTGATCGCCATCAACGCCGACAGCAGGACCGCGATCCAGAACAGGCCGGGGGCCAGTCGCGGCAGCAGTCCGCTGTCGGGATCGAGCGCGATGGCGAACAGGACGACGAGGATCCCGGCGAACGGGACCATCCGCCCGGCGGCGACACCCGTTCGGGCCTCGATCTCCAGATCCTTGCGGGCCACCGTCGCGATCTGCGACGTGAATCCCGCGGCGGTGAGCCGGGCGTGCGACGACGACATGGAGTGAGCGTCGCAAACTTCGTTTCTAAAGTCAAGAGATTTCTTTTTTAGAACCACAGACGCCACCGGAGACGACGATTTCCGCCGTCGCGATCCGCCGGGCGCGTTCGAGTTCGTGCGAGACGACGACGACGATCGCCCCACCAGCGGCGGCATCGACCACGGTCCGGTCGATCAGATCCCGACCCCGTTCGTCGAGCCCGCTGTGGGGCTCGTCGAGCAGGAACAAATCCGCGCGCCGGGCCAATCCGATGGCGAGGGCACACCGTTGGCGCTGGCCGGTCGACAGCCGCCCGAACGGCACATCGAGTTGCACCTCCAGGCCCAGGTCGACGGCCGCACCCAGCAGTTCGGCGGGAGCCTGCCGTGACGCAGCGGCGTACAACTCGAGGTTGCGCCGAACCGTCAGGGCCTCGTAGCAGCCGGCGTCGCCACCGACGAACACCACCCGGCCGCGATGGGCTCGCGGGGGTCGGGCGAGGTCGTACCCGAATGCGGTCGCCTCGCCGGACGTCACCGGGGCCAGCCCGGCGATGACCCGCAACAGACTCGTCTTGCCGGCACCGTTCCCACCGGTCAGGAGCACGATCTCACCGGCCGACAGATCGAGGTCGACGCCGGCCAGCACCGGGAACCCACCCACGACCGACACGACGTCACGAAGCACGATGGCCGGAACGAAGCACGGGACGCCCGAGGCGCAAGGCGCCGGCGCCGGCGCCGTGCGATCGAGGAGGCCGTCGGACGATTGCATCACGTCGATACTAACACTAAGATTAACTGTTATTAGAATTTCCCTGCCTTCCCTCCTGACGCTCGTCGTCCTCACCGCCGCCGCGTGCGCCGGCGAGCAGAATGCCACCGCGTCGGCTTCCGACGCGGCGTGCGTGCCGGCCGCCGACGTCGCCGCCGCCATCGACCACCCCGGCGTCGCGCTCGCGATCGCCGCCGACGACGATCGGTTCGTGCCCGCCTGCGTGGTGGTCGATTCACCCGGCGACGTCACGCTCGTCGTCCGTAACGTCGGCACGCACCCGCACGACATCACCGTTCCCGGACAGGACAGCGCACTGATCGACCGCGGTCAGGTCGCGTTCGTCGACGTGAGCGTCGGCGACGACGGACTCACCTTCACCTGCGAGCTCCACCCCGGCATGGCGGGCCGACTCGAAGTTCGGCCTGCCGGCACCCCATGACGACGGCCCCACCGCCCCGGTAGGCCCCACGAACGAGAGGAACCGAATGCCCACCCCGCCCATCACCTTGTACGTCCACGAGACGTGTTCGAAGTCGGCCGCGGCCTGCACACACGTCGACCACCTCATCGCCAGGACCGGCGTCGGTGTCGCAGTCCGCAACTACGTGTCCGAGCCGCTGTCGGCCGACGAACTGCACGGCCTGCTCGCGGCACTCGACGCCGACCCCGTCCGCCTGGTGCGGGGCTGGGACGACCGCGATCCGGCATCGACCTCGACCGACGATGTCGTCCGACACCTCATCCGGCATCCGGAGGACATGCAGCGCCCGATCCTGCAGCTGGGCGACCGGGCGATCATCGCCCGCCCGCCCGAACTGGTCATCGAAGCACTGCAACCCGTCATCGACACCGCGACGACCCGGGCACCGAGCGACACCCCGGCCCGATCAGTCGACTGACCGATCGACCTCGGTGTCGTCGGCTCGCCCGATGCCCCCGGGCTCGCCCTCGATGTCCAGGTGGGGCAGGATGCGGTCCAGCCATCGCGGGAGCCACCAGTTCGGGTCGCCGACCAGCGCCATCGTCGACGGAACGAGGACCATGCGGACGATCGTCGCGTCGACGGCGACCGCCGTGGCGAGCCCGACGCCCATCATCTTGACCACGGGGTCGTCACTGGCGACGAAGCCGAGGAACACGCTGATCATGATCAGCGCCGCCGCGGTGATGACCTTGGCGGTGGCGCCGAGCCCCTCCACGACGCTGTCGATGTTGCTGTGACCCCGGTGGTACTCCTCGCGGATGCGGGACAGGATGAACACCTCGTAGTCCATCGACAGCCCAAAGAGGATCGCGAACATCATCATCGGAACGAACGACGCGATGGGCACGGCTTCGTCGAGGCCGATCAACGATCGGCCCCAACCCCACTGGAACACGGCGACGACGACCCCGTACGCCGCACCGATCGACAGCAGGTTGAGCAACGCTGCCTTGAGGGGAACGAGGATCGACCGGAAGACGGTCATCAACAACAGGAACGAGAGCGCGACCACGGCGGCGATGAAGCCGACGAGGCGTGACGAGATCTTGTCGGACTGGTCGATGAATCCGGCGGTCGGGCCCCCGACGAGCGCGGTGGCGTCGGTGCCGTCGGTGGCCGCAGGCAGGGTGGTGTCGCGCAGGCGATGCACCAGGTCGCTGGTTGCCTGATCCTGCGGCTTGGTTGCCGGGATCGCAGTGATGACCGCCGTCGTGCCCGCAGCATTGACCTCCGGCGGCGAGACGGCCTGCACCCCGGGGTCGTCGCCGACCGCGGCGGCGATGGCGCCCAGGACCGTCTCGTCACCCTCCGGGCCGAGGTCGACGGTGAGCAGGAGCGGGCCGTTGAAGCCCGCCCCGAAACCGTCGGCGAGCAGGTCGTACGCACGTCGGTGTGTCGTGCTCGTGGGGTCGGTGCCGGCATCGGCCTGACCGAGGCGCATGTCGAGTACGGGCACCGCCAGGAGGAGCAGCACGATCGTGGCGGAGATCGACGACCGCCACGGGTGGTGGGCGACCCAGTGCGCCCACCGCACCCATCCGGTGTGCACCGTCGCTGCCTCGACACCGTTGTCCGATTCCGGCTCCGACGCCGATCGCTCGACCGCGCGACGGCGTGACCGTGCCAGCACCCGCGGCCCGGCGAACCCGAGCAGTGCCGGCAACAGCGTGACGGCGACCACCACCGCGACCGCGACCACCAACGACGCCGAGTACCCGAGCGCTGCCACGAAGGGGATACCCGCCAACTGCAATCCGAGGATCGCCACGACGACCGTGCCGCCTGCGACCACGACGGCCTGACCGGCGGTGGCGTTGGTGTGCCCGATCGATTCGTCGTTCCGCATGCCGGCATCGAGGTTGTCGCGGTGTCGACTGAGGATGAAGAGGGCGTAGTCGATACCGACGCCGAGGCCGATCATCGTGCCCAGCCGAGGCGCGACCGACGGGATCTCGATCAGCGCTCCCATGAGTCCGACGAGCGACAGCCCGACGGCGAGGCCGACGATCGCGACACCGAGGGGGAGGATCGCCGAGTACACACTGCGGAACGTGACGAACAAGATGACGAGTGCCGCGATGATGCCGATCATCTCGGCGGGGCCGGTGCTCCGTTCCTTCAGCACCGTCGGCAACTCACCGCCGTACTCGACCTGGACCCCCGCCGCCTCCGCCGGCGCGGCGGTGTCGAGCAGGGCATCGACCGCGTCCCGCCCCAAGTCGGCGGTCGATCCGTCGTACCGCACCGACGCGAAGGCGGTGGCACCGTCCGGCGAGATCGAGCGCGGGCTGGCCAAGGGCTCGGTCACCGCGAGCACGTGCTCGAGCGAGCGGACCTCGTCGACGGTGCCGGCGATCCCCTCCGCTGCGTCGGGATCGGTGACCGAACCGTCGGTGGTGTGGAACACCACCATCGCGGTGGCTCCCGAACGTTCCGGGAACTCGTCCTGCAACAGATCGATGGCCTGTTGTGACTCGACACCGGGAACTTCGAAGTTGTCGACCGTTCCCCCACCACCGGCGCGGTCGGCGACGACGACGAACAGCCCGATCAGGAGCCATGCCGCGACCACCCACCGACGCCGATGGGCGCTGAAGCGACCGAGGCGATAGAGCCAGTTCGACATGTGACGTGTCCTTCCTCGAAACCGGCAGGTCGATCGATCCACCGATTTTTGCAGTCACTGCAAGTTTGCATGAAATGTCGAAATCTGTCAAGATGCCGGCATGAGCGAGCGATCCGGGCTCCGGGAACGCAAGAAGCGCGAGCGACGCCACTGCATCGAGCAGGCCGCACTCCAACTGTTCGACGAGCTGGGCTTCGAGGGCACCACGATCGACGACATCGCCGCCGCCGCCGACATCGCACCGCGCACGTTCTTCTCCTACTTCCCGACGAAGGAAGACGTCGTCCTCGCCGACTACGCCGCTCGACTCGAACGACTCGTCGACGAACTCGGCCGGCAGCCGACGACGGAACCACCGTGGGTCGCGCTCCGGAAGTCGTTCGTCGTCGTGGCCGGCGACTACGAAACCCATCGCGACGACCTGATCCGTCGCTTCACGATCATGGCCGCCAACCCCTCGGTCTACGCCCGCAACCTCCAGCTCCAGGCCGGATGGGAGGACGCGCTGACCGAGGCGCTGATCCGGCGCACCGGGCGAACCGCCGAGACCATCGAGCCCCGACTGATGTCGTCGGCCGCGTTGGCCTGCATGCGCTCGTCGATCCGGCACTGGCTCCAGATCGACCACGACACGCCGCTCCCGGAACTGATCGACGACTGCTTCGCCCGGTTCGCCACCGGACTCGCCGCCACCACCACGACCACCACCACGACCACCAGCACCACGAACACCAGCACCACGAACACCAGCACCACGAACACCAGCACCGACGACGCCGGGTGACACGAGGGCCGAGCGCCGACTCGGTTCCGACAGCGCAGCCGCCGTCGCCGATGAACGGTCGCACGGAACCGTGGTCGTCGAAGACCGGGGCCCCCGGGCTCGAGCGCACGGGCGCCGTGCCGCCCCGGATCGAGGACCGTTAGCATGTCCGGACAAGCCCCCCAACGCGAGGTACCCCGTTGCAACGCTCACGTCTGCTCATCCCGGCCATCGTCTTCGCGCTCGCGCTCGTCGGTGCCGGTTTCACCATCTTCCGTGACGACTCCGTGGCCCTGATCGACACGTCCGACATCGATGCCGCCGAGACCGACTCGGCAGCCGCCGACACGACGCCGTCCAACACCCCCGACGAGGGCACAGCCGACGATTCGTCTGCCACACCGACCACCACGCCGGACTCGGCCGACACCACGGCCGTGCCCGATGCCGACCGGCCGAGCACAGCGCTGATGGACCCGATCAGGGTCGACGATCCGGCGATGGGCATCGGCGACCCCGACGCGCCGCTCGTGATGGTCACCTTCGAGTCGTTCGGCTGCCTCTGGTGCGGCAACTTCCACCGGCTGACGATGCCGGGCGTCTATGAGAAGTACGTCGACACCGGCCTGCTGCGCATCGAATCACGCATGATGCCGTACGAGGAACGTGCGCAACCCGGCGCCCTCGTCGGCGCTGCCGCAGCGATGCAGGGCCGCTACTGGGAACTCGCCGAGGTGCTCTACCCCTTCATCTCGGGCGACGGCGAACCGCCGACCGATCGCGACCTCACCGAGGCCGAGCTCGGCGACTACCGACAACGCCAGTCCGAGGACGGTCTGCTCGCGCAGGTCGAGTTGCACGCCGACGACATCGGCCTCGACTACGAACGGTTCCTCGTCGACTACCGGTCCGACGAGGCTGCACAGCGTGTGGCGACCGACACCCAACTCGGCTACGCCGTCGGCTTCACCGGCACACCTTCGATGGTGATCAACGGCGTGCCCGTCGGTGGCTACGTCAGCTACGAGGCGTTCGACGAGTTCCTGACGTCGGTCCTGGACGCGTCCGTTCCCGCCTGATGCCGCTCACCGGCGACGTCGGCTACGTCGCAGCCCTCGCCGGCGGTGTGCTCGCCCTGCTCAGCCCATGCGGCGCGCTGCTCCTGCCGTCGTTCTTCGCGTACGCGTTCGACCACCCGGGCCGGCTGCTGTCGCGCACCTCGATCTTCTACGCCGGGCTGATCACCACGCTGGTACCGCTCGGTGTCTCGGCGTCGGCCACGACGGTCTTCGTACGAAGCCACCAGGAGTTGGTGATGACCGTCGCCGGCTTCGTGATCATCGGGCTCGGCCTGTTCACGGCACTCGGCGGCGGCTTCGTCCTGGCCGGGCGGCGCGTCCAGGAGAGCGGCGCCACCTCCGGCACCGGCGGCGGATCGATCTACGTCCTCGGGCTCACGTACGGCCTGACCGGGTTCTGCACCGGCCCGATCCTCGGGTCGATTCTCGTGCTCGCCGCGGCGGGCGGCCAGCCGGTGCGCGGCGGGATGCTGCTCGCCGTGTACGCACTCGGCATGGTGATCCCGCTCGTGCTGCTGTCGCTGGTGTGGGGCCGCATCGGCGAACGTGCGCACCGGATGTTGCGCGGGCGCGACGTCCGTGTCGGCCGCCTCACTCTGCAATCGACATCCCTCGTCTCGGGCGTGCTGCTGGCGATCGTCGGCGTGATCCTGGTGACCACCGGCGGGGCGCTCGTCGAGTCGTCATCGCTCGCGCTGGCCGGTGCCCGCGCCGAGGAATGGGCGACCGACCTCGGCTCGGTCGTCTCCGACGACGTGCTCGCGCTCGTCGCGGTCGTCGCCGCCGGTGCATGGCTCGTCGTTCGGTGGCGTGAGACCGAGAAATCCCAGGACGACCCGAACGAGGGATGACGCGTCAGCGGTGGACGGGCCGCTCGTCGCGCTCACCGGCAACGGTGCCGAACACCGGGCGATAGAGCTGCGCGGCCGCCGCCGTGAACACGACCGCCGCCACCACGAACATGACCGTGGCGCCGGTCGTGGCATCCGGATCGTCGTTCACCTGCATCACGATCGCCATCGCCGCGACGGCGGCCGGCACGAGAGCGAACCAGCCGATCACCGCGTAGGCCGCGGTGCGGGCCCACGGACGGTGCCGTCGAAGCCCGACCGCGGCGGCGACCGCGGCGGGGACGACCACACCGAGATCGAGGAACCCGATCAACAGGTAGGCGGTGGGGTTCTCGCGGTAGTCGACCCCGGTCGGCTCGCCGCCCAGCAGGTCGACGATGCCGACCAGCCATCGGCCACCGAAGATGAACGCCACCACGCCGAACAGCACCAGGCTGCGTCGCCGGTCGCTCTGCTCGTTGTCGGGCGCGAGCGCCGCCGGGTCGATCGCCCGCCACGCGAGGACCGCGGTCGCGACGGCGACCACGAAGATCGTGAGGTGGAACACGAAGAAGCGCTCGTTGTTGCCGGGCAGGGTGAGGTACTCGGGCCCGACGACGTACTGGGGCGCCATGTAGGCGGCGAACAGCGCCGGGCCGAACGCGACCACCGGCCCCGCCGGATGTCGGCGGGCAACCAGGAGCGCAGCGACGATCGCCAACGGTGCTGCGGCGAACAACGCCACTGCGTCGAGACCGATTCCCTGGTTGACGAGCGACTCGCTGTACCGGTACTCGATCACGTCGAGTACGAACGGTCCGAGGATCGAGTTGGCCGCCAGACCGAGTGCGAGCACCCACGACGATCTCGTCAACCACCGCGACACGGACTCGGACGGTGGGCTGCCGAGATGTGTCGCCGGTTGCGTCATGGCTCGCTCGCTGTGTCGTTCGGTGTGTCGCTCCCGGCCGATGTCTCGGCGAGCACCGTGTCGACCATGTAGTCGACGAACTCGTCGGGCTGCTCCCACAGCGGCCGATGACCCGACGTGTCGAGCACCGTCATGTCCTTGATCGGTGCCGCGACGTTCGGGTACCACTCGTCGAACAGCTCGGCGCGTCCACCCGCCTCGTGGGCGCCCTGGACGAAGAACATCGGGACGTCGAACTCGGCCGCGGTGTGCCGGAAGTCGATGTGCTGCAGCTGGGGGTACAGCACGCTGAACGTGTCCATGAACGCTCCGAGCAGGTGCACCTGGTCGATCAGTGCGTACTCCTCCACGATGAAGTTCTCGGAGAAGCCGGCCTCGCCCTCGGCGTTGGGCGTGTGGTCGTAGGGGTACACGTCGTGCTCGTGCGCCAGCGCCAGCTCGTAGTCGAGCATCCGGTCGTACGGCGGCGGGCCGATCGCGAGCAGGTCGGCGACGAGGCCGGCATCGCCGTTGTCCTGGGCCCAGGCGAGCGTGTCCTGGTAGAAGATCGTGTCGGTCGCGAGCTGGCTGACCATCTGCCCGGCGCCGATGAACGCCGCGTACCGCTCCGGGTGTTGCTGCACCGCGAGCACCCCGAGGGTCGTGCCCCACGACTGGCCGAGCAGGTAGATGCGCTCCTGGCCGAACCGTTCCCGCACGTGGTCGGTGACGGCGATCGTG
This sequence comes from uncultured Acidimicrobiaceae bacterium, assembly GCA_963972325.1. Taxonomy (GTDB): domain Bacteria; phylum Actinomycetota; class Acidimicrobiia; order Acidimicrobiales; family Ilumatobacteraceae; genus Ilumatobacter. The sequence goes on along the minus strand of CAXAWD010000046.1, from coordinate 1,546 downwards.
TCGTCGACGAACCCGTCGAGCGTGATGGTGTCGGTCGGGTCGAGTTCGGCGTACGACTTGCCGGTGCCGCGCTGATCCCAGGTGACGACCGTGAAGTGCTCCTCCAACTCGGGCAGGTGTCGTCGCATGGCCCCCATCTCCGAGCCGCCGGGTCCGCCGGCGAGGAACAGCAGCACCGGGTTGTCGACGCTGTGACCACGCACCATCACGGCCAGGTCGTGGCCGTCGACGTCGACGGTGGTCAGTTCGGCGATGCTGCCGGGCACGATGTTGCCGGCGGCGTCGACGATCGGGTCGGTACTCGCCGGACGTGCGAGGCCGACGGTCAGCGCGACGAGCGCCAGCGACGCGAGCACGGCCACCGAGCGGCGTGCGTACCGACCGGCTCGCCGACCGCTGTCGCCGTCGGCGGGTTCGAGGAGCCGGGCGACTCCGGCGCCGACCGCAGCGCCCAGCAGCATCGGGAACAGGGACAGGAGTGCGTGGAACACGCGGCCGACGACCAGCGCGAAGATCCCGTACGTGCTGGTCTCGATGCCGTCGACGGTCGGGCCGTCGGTGCCGACCCGGACGAGTTCGAAGACGAGCGCGAACGCAACGGGACCGGCGAGCATCGCCCACCGGGATCGGGAGACGAATCCGGCGATACCGCCCACGAACAGGCTGATCACGATCGACCACAGCGCCTCGCCCGTCGTCAGCGGGCCGCGCGGTGTCCACCACCCGGCGAGCAGCCCCCACCCGACCGTCACGGCGGTGCCGGCGGCCACGCCGAGACGTCGGTCGTCCCACAGCGGCGCACATGCGGTTCGCACCCGATCAGGGAGACCGACGGCGAACCGACGGTCCGAGGCCGACTCGACGATCGCATCGACAGCGTCGTCGGGCCCGGAGCGGTCAGCGATGCGGGTGTCGTGGTCGAGGCTCATGCCGAGACCTCCTCACGCTCCCGTCTCCCCGAGGTTGCGGTGGCGGCGGACTCGCCGAACGCCGGTGGTCGTGCGAACGGCGAGCGGGCGGGAGGCGTCGCCGGCGGATCGGGTACGGGCCTCGGTTCGTCGCCGCCCTGGTCGAGCCGGAACGGCGGATACGTGTCGGTCATCAACGCGACGTAGGCGATCGTGCGGTAGATCCACCGGTTGAACCCGACGATCAGATCGAACAGCGCGGTCGGGTACCGGCCACGGAACAGCAGCACGATCCCGGCGACCACGACCAGCAACCCGAGCACGCCGCCCCCGCTGGTGATGTCGAAACCGACCCGGTCGGCGTCATCGCCGAACCAGCGGATCGAGGTGCCCGCCATCAGGCCGATCAGCAGCAGGTGCGGGATCGCCAGGAACCACTTGACGAACACGAGTCCACGCGAGAGGCGTTCGGGGTAGGCGACGTCGAGGCGGGCGGGGTCGCCCGGCTCGGCCCGCAGACTGAACGGCGGGTAGCGGTCGGTGCCGATCCCGCCGGTCGACGCGTAGTAACTCACACGCCACGTCCACCGCAGCACGCCGACGTTGAACTCGAAGATGCCGCGCGGGTAGCGACCGGT
>CAXAWD010000045.1:0-13411 GCA_963972325.1 uncultured Acidimicrobiaceae bacterium | reverse complement strand
AGAGTTGCCTCACCCGGGCTGGTCGCGCTGGAGGAGGCGGGCGACGCAGTGTCGTTGGGCGACTGGGAGGGTGGTGTCACCGGCCCGAAGTTCCAAGCAGCTGAGGAGTTCGTTCACCTGTCCCAGATGATCGCCCGCGACCAGGGCAGCGTTGCGGCGCTCGAACGTCCGGTCATTCCATTGGTCGTCAACGACCATCGAGATCAGCGGTTGGTGTTGGAGCTGAGCGGAGCCGAGGTCGACTCGACGGTTCCGGAGTCGGGCGACACGCTGCCAGCGACACCCGCCGAAGACCTGGTCGACGCCGGTGTCAACACGATCGCGGTCGACTTCGTACCGTTCACCGATCCGGTGTTGACGTTGGCGTGGCCTGGTCAGGACGGCTCGACGGCGGGTAGGTACCGGGGGCCGATCGACCAGTCCTTCACCGCCGGGCTGCTGAGCGCGCCGGACTACCAACTCGACCCGGCCGACCCGGCGACCGTTTCGATCGAGCCGCTCGGGACGTTCACCGATCCGAGTGTCGGCTGGGCGCCCGAGCAGCAGTACCGGGCGATCCACGAATCCGACGCTGACGGCGCGGGCGGGTCGTTCGTGACCAGCGACCCGTACGCTCGGCCGTTTCATCTGCTTCCACTCGCTACGTTCGACATCGACGAGTTCGACGTCGACGCTTCCGCGCTCAACTATGTGCCGATCGGTACCTACGACCAGCCCGCGACCGAATGGGTCGAAGCACCCGACGGGACATCGCGGTCGCAGCCGATGTACCCCACCTTGCTCCCCACGGGACTCGTCAAACCCGCACCGGCAGCGCTGGTCGACATCACCAACGCGGTCGCGATTCGAGGTGATCGCGTCGTGGACGCCGTACGAGTCCGACTCGACCCGGAGTTCAGCTACTCGCTCGAGGGGATCGGTCGGATCTCCGACATCGCGACGATCATCTCCGACCTCGGCTTCGAAGTTGACATCATGGCTGGCTCGTCGCCCCAACAGGTCTCGATCGACGTCCCGGCGTTCATGAGCGGCGGCGGCGACCTCGGTCGAGTGACCGAGCCATGGGCCCGGGTCGGTGCAGCCGTAGAGGTCGATCGGTCGGTCACCGCAACGACCTACACCGTTGCCGTACTCACGTTCTTGGGTGCGCTGCTCATGGCGTGGGCGGTCCACCTCGCCGAGTCGGCACGGGCGACACAGGCTGCACAACTCCTGACCGAGAGCGGCTGGACCGGTCGGCAGGTCACCTGGTGGCTGCTTCGCCCGAGCGTCGTGGCGTCACTGGTAGGACTGGGCGCCGCGGCAGCGATCGTAGTGACCCCGTGGTGGACCACCGGCACCATTGGAGTGGTGACGACCATGCTCGTTGTCGGGGTGTGGCTCGGATCGGCGGTCGTCGGAGTATCGCTCGCTCTCCGGCGCGCGTCGTCGGCCGCCCGATCCGAGACACGAGCAGTTCGATCACTTCGACGCCTCCGGCCATGGTCACTGGCCCGAGTGAGCGTGACCCGACCGCTCGCACTCACCGCCAGCCAAGTGTTGGCAGCGTCGATCGCCGGACTCACGCTCGCCCCGGCACTGCTCGCAACATGGGCACAAACAACCACGGTCGGCACCACCCGACTCGGCAATGCAGTCAACGACGAACTCCGAGGTCGCCAGATCGCCATGCTGCTGGTCACCGCGACGGCCGCGATCTGCGCCTACGTGACCGCTGCGCAACGTGAGCGGCGCATGCGCCGCACCGACGACGTCGTGCTCCACGAAATCGGATGGTCCCGGAACGCAACCGACAGCTGGCGACGTCGGCGCCACACCTTGTACGGGGCATGCGCCGCGGGCGTTGCCGTCGCGTTCGCGCCGTTGACAGCAGCCGTGTTCGACCTGCCGATACCCGAGACCACGTTGGCCGCACTCCTCGCCGTCGCCATCCTCTCGATGCTCGCCGTGCTGACCGGACGCGACCGATTCGAAAGGGACCCAGATGGAACCGACTGAAGTGTCCGAACGTCGCGACGACAACAGTGCCACAGCACACCAGAGTTGTGAACTCGTCGGCGTCTCGGTCGTGTACGGCGGCGATCCCAGAAACGAGTTCACGGTGCTTGAGGACATCAACATGGTCGCCGAGCCGGGTTCGATCACCTGTATCGAAGGCCGATCCGGCTCGGGCAAGACCACCCTTCTGCGTGTCGCCGCCGCACTCGAACCGCCCACTTCCGGAGGCGTGCGGTGGGGGAACCTCGACATCACCGAACTCCCAGAACACACCGCAACCGCCACCCGCGCCGTCACCGTCGGCTATGCCCGCCAAGGCAACGGGCTACTGCCGTTCCTCTCCGCAGTCGAGAACGTACTCATCGGCGTCCCACCGCACCTGTGCGCACCACACGACGTCGACCGTGCCGAACAGCTCCTCGAACGCCTCGGCCTGAGCGCACGCCTCAACGCGCGGCCACGCACCCTCTCAGGCGGCGAAGCCCAACGCGTGGTGCTCGCCCGCGCCCTCATCGGACAACGCCCCATACTCCTCATCGACGAACCGACAGCCGCGCTCGACACGCGCGCCGCCGACATCGTGATCGATCTCCTACACGAGCAGGCAGATTACGGACGGACTGTCATTGTGGCCACGCACGACAACCACGTCCTCCAATCCGCCGACCAACTCATCTCATTGAGCGGCTGAGCCGTGAGGCCCGACCGGTCCCCGACGTCGTCGGCGCGCGACGCGATGGAACGCGTACTGTTCACCCGCGCAGATAGAGCGACTGCAATCGCCCGTTGCGAAAGCGGTCCCTCGGGTGGATCCGCCCGGGCCCGTCCCGAACCCGTCGAGTCGGACCAGGCACCGGTCACATTCACCGGAGGTAACTGCGCCCAGCAATGACCTGATCAAGCCGCCCGTAACACCAGCCGCTGCCGCCTGACCGGTTAGCGCAGTACGGCACTACCCGCTCGGTGCGATTCGCACGGAAATCCGCTGTGGGCAGTGGCGATGTCGCGTCGAGAAGCAACCAATCGCTGGAGAGCTCGGTCCGAGCCGATCGTTCACCGGGGTGATGGCACGTGCTTGACGAGCGCCTCATCCGTCTCCGTCGCCTCATGTGGGCCAGTCGCATCAACATAGGTATAGGTCGTCGTCGAATACTCACCGGTACCCGTGAAGCCCAGCCGCTCGTAGAGACGGCGCGCCCGAGGGTTGTCGAGCCCGACCCCGACCATGATCGCTGACCGACCCTCGCAACGGCGCTCGGCCTCTGCAATTAGAGCGGTTCCAACTCCCCGCCCCTGCCACTGCTCTCCGACGTGAAGATACCGAAGTTCAGGCGGATCCGACCACAGCAACTCGCCGCTGCCGATCGGACGTTCACCCACCCACGCCACCAGATACACGGACTCACCTCGTTCTTGGCGCGCAAACTGACTGCTGGCGATGTCAGCACCGGGCACCTCAGTAGCCGTGACGACCGGCACGTCGGCCGCAGCACAGGGCCGAACCTCGAGACGCAGAGGCTTCACCATGGGCCCATTCAACCACGCGACCAAGTCTCCGGCCGCTGACGATGTACTCGATAGGAAGCGTCACCTGGTCGTCTATCTGCACGAGACCACCCCGCCGGTCCCGGCCCCATGACGATCGCAGTGCTGCTCGCTCAAACGGTCGACGCAGCATGCTCGCTCGACCGAACGACCTGACGACTCCTCGGCCTGGGACGCAATCCTCGAGCGCTCCAACGCCTCTTGCGGCACGGTCGGATGTAGCTACCAGAGCACGCATATCGCTCAAGCCACGCGGACGAGTCAAGCGTCCGGAATCGGCACGTCGGCGGAGCGTTCTCGGCGGGACGGTGCTCGGTATCGACAAGCCGGATCTACGCCTCTGGCGGCTCGAGCGTCGCCCGGCACATCACGACGAGTGTGGAGGATTCTCCAGACGTCGATCTCCTCGTCGGTGACGACGTAGAACACGACGTAGGGGAAGCGTTGCAGCGGTCAGGCTCGCAGATCGGGAATGGCGAGCTCGTAGGCGAAGCGTAGTGAGCCCACGTTGGGACTGCGGCGGATTCGCTTGATGCCGTGCTCGACGGCGTCGATGAAGTCAAGAGCCGTCTGCTCACCTGCCTTTCGGCGGTAGTAGTCGCTTGCGCCCTCGAGATCGGCGGCGGCGAGTTGGCGGAGTCTGACGGGCTTGGCCACGTCTGCTCAGCTCAGTCGCCGGCACGGGCCTGGGCGCGCAGGGACTCGAAGTACGAGTCGTCTGCGATCGGGCCCGGCGGCGAGGCGGCCCCGTCGAGCAGGAGCCTGCGGAGTCGTTCGCGCTCTTGGTCGCGACGGATCAGGTCGCGGACGTACTCGCTGGTTGATCCGAATCCGCCGTGACCGACGCGTTCGTCGACGAACGACTTGAGTTCGTCGGGGAGCGACACGTTCATCGTCGACATGTCGACCATGCTACTCGATGATGGCAAAGCTTGTCATCGGTTGTCTTCTCGGGCCACCCATAACCCTCACACGTCAGACGTGCCGGGACCGCATAGTCCGGCACGTCCGCGGAGCGTTCCGTGTCACCGGCAGCGCTCGTAATGCGCTCACCGAGGGTGACCGGCGGGATAGCGCTCGGTGTGCCGGGTATGCGCTACCTGGGTGGGTGGCGGCGTGAATGTTACGAGCGGGTGCAGCTTGGCCGATGGTGGGATCGGGTTCAGTTCGGCTGATCGGGGTGCCGGATGATCCCGGTCGTGTTCGCGGCGATGACGGCAGCCGTTCGGTTTTCGACGTCGAGCTTTTTGTAGATGTGCGCGAGGTGCGTTTTCACGGTTGCTTCGCTGAGATGGAGACGTTGGGCGATCGCCCGATTGCTCAAGCCCACGGCGAGAAGTTCGAGCACGTCGAGTTCGCGGATACTGAGGTCGTTGTTGCGCGCTCCTTTGTCGCGATTGATCACCCGATCGGCGATGACAGGGGCGAGCACGGCCCCGCCGGAGGCGACTTGTCGGATTGCTGCGAAGACGTCGTCGGGGAGGGCGTCTTTCAGGATGTAGCCGCGTGCTCCAGCGTCGAGTGCTGCGGTGATGTCGGCGTCGGTCGAGAACGTCGTGAAGACGATGACCTTTGGTGGGTTGTCGAGCGCTGTGATCGCGGCGGTGCCTGCGGCCCCTCCCATCCCGGTCATGCGGAGATCCATCAGGACGACATCGACCTGGTGGTGGGTGGCGTAGTCCATGGCGCTTTCGGCGGTGTCGACATCGGCTACGACAGTGAGATCTGGTTGGGTGTTGATTGCGTCGCAGAGTCCGACTCGGAACAGTGGGTGGTCGTCGACGACGAGTACTGAGATCATGGTGTCGGTACTGCTGCGTGGACGGCGGTGCCGGCACCGGGTCGGGACTCGACGACGAGTGTTCCGCCGACCTGCTGTGCTCGTTCGCGCATCACTGACAGACCGAAACTCCCGGCAGACCGTTGCGTCGTGTCGCACGGGGTGAACCCTTGCCCGTCATCGACGATGTCGATGGCGACTTCGTCGTCGAGGTAGCTCAACGTGATGTACGCGCTCGACGCCTGGGCATGCTCGCGAATGTTCGCAAGCGCTCCTTGGGCGACGCGAAGCAGCATGGCTTGGAGCGGCTGTGGGAGGTCTCTGGGCTCACCGCTGACTTCGAACACGATCTCGGGCTGACGTTCCGGGTCGGTCACGGCGAGTTGGGCGAGTGCTGTTGGGAGCGGTGTTGCCACGAGTTCGACGGGGCCGAGCGCGTCGACGATTCGGCGCGCTTCGTGAAGTGCTGTCGTGGCGAGGTCTTCGATTCGTGACCTGGAGTTCGTCGCGTCGGGCGACCTGGCGATCAACAAGATTCCGGCGAGGTCTTGGGCGATGGTGTCGTGGACCTCGCGCGCCATTCGTTGACGTTCGTCGAGCATCCCTCGCGCGTGTTGACTGCGCGCGAGGTCGTCGCGGGTGGCTTCGAGATCGGCGAGTGCTCGTTGCGTGTGGTCGAACTCGATGGCGAGGCGTCGGTAGCCGACGCAGGCGACGATCGCGAACCCGGCACCGAGGATCGGGCCGACAACCTCAGCGGCAAGGAGGCCGTCGTCGTCGACGGCTTCGGCTGCGATCACCACTGCCGTGATCGCCGCGACGACAGCGACAGCGGGGCGCAGTGGCAGCACCAACAAATAGAGAAACATCAACGGGACCGACACCCACACGAAGTCGACCGTCACGAGCAGCACCGCGGCCAACCAGGCAACGGTAAGCACGACCAGCCAGATGATCTCGGACCATCCACGCCGCCGAATCGGGACCCGGGCAACGTAGAGCGCGAGCAGGGTGATCGCAGCTGTCAGGGTCTGCCAGTCGGCGTTTCGTGACGCTGAGACGACGGTGACGGCAACGAAGAAGACGTCGATACCGCGTTCGAACCAGCCTCTGTTCGCTAAGAGCGGCGCGGGACCCATCACGGGATCGAGCGTACTGACGAGACGACTGCGGCTCGCTCACCCGATCGACGCACGGCGACTCATCCGTTCGGACGATGCCCCTTCATCCAATCCACCGAGTGGCCCGAGAGTGGCAGCCGAACACACTGGACCCCGTTCGGCGACCGCCGACAACCGACCCGGCCGGAGGCCACCACAATGTTCCTCGCACTACGAGAACTGCTCGTCGGACGAGCCCGCTTCGGGCTCGTCGCCGCAGTCGTCGGTCTGATCGCGCTGATGGCCACCCTGCTGTCAGGACTCGCTGTCGGCCTGGTCGACGACGGCATCTCCGGCATCCGTCGGCTCCCGGTCACCGACATCGCGTTCCAAGACGGCGCTGATGCAGTGTTCAGCCGGTCCACGCTCAACGACGCCAACCTCGACCCGTGGACCGAATCGGGCCTCGAGGTGTCGCCGCTCGGTGTCACCTTCCTCAACGCCCGCACCGACACATCCGGCACCATCGACATCGCACTGTTCGGGGTGCCAGCAGACAGCTTCCTGGCCCCCGACGATCAAGCCCGCCAAGCACTCTCAGGTCATGCGGGGATCGTGCTGAGTGACAGCTTCGAAGCCGAAGGGATCAAGGTCGGCGACGAGTTGACGATCGTCGGGGTCGACGAGGTCCTGCCGGTCCTCGGCTTCACGTTCACTGGCTCCTACGGCCACGTCGACATCGCGTTCTCGTCGCTGGACACCTGGCAGCAACTGCAATACGGCGATAACGCAAAGGGACGGTTCTCCGCAATCGCCATTAACACCGACGACACGTCGGGCTTCGCAGCTCTCGACGAAGAGGCCGGCACGGACACAATGTCGAAGCAAGCCGCATACGAGGGATCACCCGGCTACAGCGGAGAAACCCAGACCATGACACTCATCCGCGTGTTCCTGCTCGCCATCTCCTCGCTCGTGGTCGGCGCGTTCTTCGTGATCTGGACCGTGCAACGCACCCAACAGATCGGGCTCCTCAAATCGATCGGAGCATCGAACTTCTACGTCATCCGCGACGCAGTCGGACAACTCGCAATCATCCTCGTCATCGCCACAGCTGCCGGAGCGCTCGTGGGAACCGGCGTCGGCCAACTCGTCGGCGGCGCCATCCCGTTCCGACTCGAAGCATCCGCCGTATTGACCACCGCCGCCAGCCTGATCGTCCTCGGTCTCCTCGGCAGCATCGTCGCACTCCGGCGCATCGTCGACGTCGAACCAATCATCGCTCTCAAGACCGACACCTGAACGAGGAATCATGACACTCCACCTCCACAACGTCTCGCTCGCCTACCCCGACGGCGACGACACCCGCACCATCCTCGACAACGTCAACCTCGACATCGCCCCCGGCGAGACCGTTGTGGTCGCCGGCCAATCAGGATCTGGTAAATCGACGCTGCTCGCCATCGCCGGACTCCTCCTCGCCCCGGACACCGGCGACGTCACGATCGCCGACAAACCCGCAACCGGACTGTCCAACAAAGACGCCACAACAATCCGACGGGAACACGTCGGGATCATCTATCAGGCATCGAACCTGTTCCCCGCGCTCACCGCCACCGAACAACTCGAACTCGTCGCCCACATCAACGGCAACCTCGACTCCGAGCAACGCAACAGAGCACGAGAACTGCTGTGCGAGGTCGGACTCGAACACCGCCTCGACGCCCGACCCGCCCAACTGTCCGGTGGCGAGCGCCAACGCATCGGCGTAGCCCGCGCACTCATGAATCAACCCGAACTGCTCCTCGCCGACGAGCCAACCGCGTCACTCGATTCCGAACGAGGCAACCAACTGATGAAACTTCTCCTCGACCAAGCCGACGCACGCGGCACCGCCACTCTCATCGTCACCCACACCCTCGACCAGCTCCCCGAAAGCGTCCGACGACTATGCCTTCAAGACGGGCATCTGCACGAGGCAAGCTCTCCCAGCGAACTCGCTTCGACCGTCGATCGGTAGCAGCTGGCCATCGCAACCGAAACCGGAGCTCGACATCAGATGACATCGAGGCACCGCCACGCACCGTAGATGCGAAGTGCGAGCTACTGCCGTTCTTGTAGCGCATAACTGCGGCCCACCGAACGGTGGGATACCGCTCGTAGCGGCACGTCGGCGGCGCTACTGGCGCTCGGTATCGCCGAGGAGGGCGGGCAGGTCTTGAGCTTCGGCGAGGAGCCGGACGACGTCGACGTGATCATCGGCGATGAAGTAGAACCAACCGCACGGGAAGTCGGGCACGCTCCGGAACCGCAAGCCCGGGACTCCACACAGGTCTCCCATCCGGGGCGAGCCTGGACGCGGCATCCGACCGATCGCGTCGAGTGCGGCGATCGCGGTCCCGAAGAACCGCTCACCGAGTTGGTCGCCGCCCTCGCGCCGGAAGTAGCGAGTGCGTTCGACGAGATCGGCCTCGGCGAGCGGGCGGAGTCGGGTGACGGTCACTCGTCGCTGAACGCGCGGTCGCGGAGCTCAGCGATGACCTGTTCGTCAACGACTCGGCCGGGGCCGGACGCGAGGCCGTCGGCGATGAGATCGCGGAGCCGGGCCGCGGCCTGTTCGTTCTGGTCGCGCCGGATGAGCTCGCGCAGGTACTCGCTCGTGTTGCCGTAGTCGCCGTCGCGGACTCGAGCGTCGATGTACTCACGCATCGACTCCGGTAGGGCGAAGCTCATCGTGTTGCGACTCACATGATCAGTCTGCTGTCGGTATCAACAGTTGTCAACCGCTCAGAATGTTCGCCTCTCGGCACAATCGCACCTTCCCAGAACGGCACTTCCGATCGCTCGATCTCTCCTAGGGACCCGAGCGATAATCACGGGCCGAAACGCTCTGCTCCACGCCGCACTGCCGGCCGAAGTCGCACGCTTCCGGACAGGCGGGGTCCCGCCCGATGATCACATTCGAGGTCGGTCGAGATTGCTCGTGGCGGCACGTCGGCGCTGGGGACCCGGAGGGTCGTCAGGCGGTTCGGAGTGCCCGCACTCGGTTCCGGATGATTTGTTCGAGGCGGGCGATCTCGTCGGGGGTGTGTTCATCGGGGTCGTCGTCGGGAAACGTCGGTTGCCGGGCACCGACGGGGATGATGACGGAACCGTCGGCTCGGATGGTGTGCTGCCGGCCCCGTGTGTCCCGTTTCGTCGACCATCGTCGCTTCGTCTTCAAGACGTTGTGACGGCCGCAGCGGATGCCGGCATTGTCCTGATCGGTGCGACCACCGGCCGCCCACTCGGCCCCGTGGTCGACATCGCACCACTCGGTGGGCAGGTCGCAGCCGGGGTGCTCGCAGTGACGGACCAACAGCATGGCGGCGTCGCGGGCGGCGCCGGTGAACAGCCGTTGCCGTCTCCCGAGGTCGATCACGACACCGGCGGAGTCGACGACCACCCGACGAACATGCCCGGTCAACGCAGCCCGGAGAACGTCGTGCGGATGGAGTGGCACTCCGGTCGAGGTCTCGCAGCGTCGATCCGTGAGCGGGACGTCACCACCGACGAGTGCAGGGATCAGCCCGGCGTCGACCAGGGGGCCCTCACCGGGGATCAAGCCGGAGGCGGCGAGTAGGTCGGTCCACGTCTGCGCGTCGGTCAGGATGTTCACGACCGGCTCGACCGGGGTGCCGGCATGCTCGGCGGTGACGGCGGCGCGGAAGATGGAGACGAGTGCGTCGAACGACCGTTGCCGGGCGGTGCGCGGCAACGGGAGGCTGCCGGCGTCGTCGCCGTGTTCGACCCGCCTCGCCTCGACATCGCGCCGGAACTCGCGGTCGCAGAATGCCTCGAAGATCGCGATCATCTCCGCGGTGGTGGTGCCGTCGCCGCCGTGGGCCGAGACGGAGAGCATCCCGCCGACGTCGACCACGCCGGCGCTGCGCTGCTCGATCGCGTCGTCGCGGCCGTCGTGAGCACCGTCGAGATCCGCGAGCTGCACGAATCGCCGGGCACACGCCGCGAAGTCTCGATGGGGCAACTGTTCGGCCTGTTCCAGCAGGAGCGGCGCCACGGTCGCCAGCTGGTCACGGACCCGCCGGTTCGAGTGCATCTTCCCGAACTGTGCGACCTGTGACTCACCGACCCGACCGGTGAGCCACGCTTCGCCGAGCCCATCGATGTGGTCGACCGCTCGTGCCGCACCACGAAGACGGGATGCTTCGCCCGGCGAGCAGTTGAGGGTGGCCCGAAGGTAGGCGCTCATCGACCGGTGCCCATCGCCGTCGAACAGACGGCGGTGGTCGGCGACCGCGATCAGCGCAGCCTGCTCGGCATCGAGTCGGCGACGCTCGAGCTCGTTGGCACGAATCCGTTCGTCCAGCTCGCCGCCGGTGAGCTCCATCGTGGCGGCGAGGAGCGAATCGAACATACGACCATTCTAGCGAACAGACGTTCGACTGCAAGCTCGTGAGCAGGGACGATGCGGCGAACGCGACCTTCTGCGACGGGTGTCGTCAGGGCGCGGTCAGACGCCGTGAAGCGCTCGCTCGCGGCCGGTTCGTCGTCGGTGAACGGTCCGCCCGCAGCACGGAATCACGTCCACGCAGACGGGTCACCAGGCCTCGATCCGGGCATCCGAGCAATGTGAAAATTCTTCGAACCCCGACGAGGGCTCAGGTGCCGAGCACCTGGTCGAACACGTAGTTCGACTGCTTGACGGAGCCCATCGTGGCGCTCGATGCCGGCGAGTACCGGTGCCCTGGGTACAGCACGATGTCGTCGTCGAACTTGCCGAGCCGCCGCAGACTCTCGATCATCTGGGCGTGATCGCTGCCGGGGAGGTCGGTGCGTCCGCAGCCGTCGAGGAACAGGGTGTCGCCCGCCACGAGCTTGCCCTCCACGAGGAAACATTGGCTGCCGGGGGTGTGGCCCGGTGTGTGCACCAGCTGGATCTCGATGTCGCCGACCGTGATGACGTCGGCCGAGTGGTGGGCGACGAGGTCGGTCTCCTCGAGGCCGGTCGTGCGGGTCATCCACGGCACCTCGTCGCGCTGTACGTGGATCGGGCACGACACACGTTCGAGCAGGTCGGCGACGCCGGCGATCCCGAAGCCCATCATCGACCCGCCGACGTGGTCGGGGTGGTAGTGCGTGGCGAGCACACCCGTGACGGTCATGCCGTCGGCCTCGACGACGTCGACGAGCGCCGACGGGTCGTAGGCCGGGTCGACGAGCACGCAGTCGCCCGTCTGGCGGTCGCCGATCGCGTACACGAAGTTGACCATCTGGGCGGCGACCTGGTCGGTCGTGGCGAAGTCGCGACCGGACAACAGCTGGCGGAAGTAGAGACGATCGTTGGGCTCGGCCATGGCGCAAGCGTACGCTTCGAGCCCATGCCCGATGCATCCGACGTACCCGACGACCGGCTCGACGCGCTGACCGCCGGACAGCCGATCGTGTACGGCGGCAACCGTGTCGCCCACGTCTCGTCCGAGCTCGCAACGGCGTTCCGGCCGGGTGACCGGGTGATCGTCGACCCGTCCTCGGGGCAACTGCTCCACGTGCCGCAGGCCGAATTCGAACATGCTGCCGAGCCGGTCGCCCGGGCACGCGCCGCGTTCGCCGCGCTGGCGCGCTGTACCGACGACCAGATCACCAGGTTCTTCCACGAGTTCGCCGACCGGCTCGCCGACGACGACTCGTTCGCCCCGATCGCCGCCGCCAACCGAGCCGACGTCGAACGGGCGACCGGGCGCGGACGTTCGACGACCCGACTGGTGCTCGGTGACACGATGCGTGCCGACATGATCTCCGGGCTGCGCGGGTGGGCCACCACCGAGGCCGGGCGCGATGTCGTCGACCGTGTGGTCGAGCACGAGGGTTGGCGCCTCGAAGCCCGTCGGGCGCCGCTCGGCGTGGTCGGGTTCGTGTTCGAAGGGCGACCCAACGTGTTCGCCGACGCCGCCGGGGTCGTCCGCACGGGCAACACCGTGGTGTTCCGGATCGGGTCCGACGCGCTCGGTACGGCGCAGGCGATCGTCGAGCACGCGCTCGATCCGGCGCTCCACACCGCCGGTCTGCCCGACGGCACGGTCGCGCTCGTGGCGTCGGCCGCGCACGCCGCCGGATGGGCATTGTTCTCCGACACCCGACTGTCGCTCGCCGTCGCCCGCGGCTCGGGGCCGGCGGTCGCCCAGCTCGGTGCGGTCGCCCGTCAGGCCGGCGTGCCGGTGAGCCTGCACGGCACGGGCGGAGCCTGGGTCGTCGCCGCCGACGACGCCGACACCGACCGGTTCGGTCGTACCGTCACGAACTCGCTCGACCGGAAGGTCTGCAACACGCTCAACGTGTGCTGCATCGTGCGCGACCGGGCGCACGATCTGGTGCCGGCGTTCCTGCAGGCGGCCACCCGAGCCGGCGAACAGCGGGGGAGCGACGCTCGCGTCCACGTCACCGAGGCGGCAGGGGAGTACGTGCCCGCCGACGCGTGGGAGCGGCGGTCATCGGTCGATCGCGCCGACGGCGTGCACGACGAACCGTTCGTCTCCCGCGTCGACGTCGACACGCTCGGCCACGAATGGGAGTGGGAGGGTTCGCCCGAGGCCACACTGCACGTGGTCGACAGCGTCGACGACGCAGTCAGGCTGTGCAACGAATACAGCCCGCACTTCGTCGCGTCGCTGGTGAGCGAGTCGCCCGAGGCACACGACGCCTTCTTCGCCACGGTCGACGCGCCGTTCGTGGGCAACGGGTTCACCCGGTGGGTCGACGGTCAGTACGCGCTCGACGCTCCCGAACTCGGCCTCTCCAACTGGGAGGGCGGCCGGATGCTGGGCCGTGGCGGGATCCTCTCGGGCGACTCGGTGTACACGGTGCGCTACCGGGCCGAGGTCACCGACCCCGACGTGCGCCGCTGACGGCGATCAGAGGTAGACGCCGTTGATGTCGACGATGATGTGCGTCGGGTTCAGCGTGTAGATGCACAGATCGCCTTCGGCCG